>JADLEG010000141.1 GCA_020846275.1 Alphaproteobacteria bacterium | reverse complement strand
CGGTCGGCGCCAGCGGCTTCAGCGCCGCGACCAACCAGGGCCGCATGTTCATCGGCCTGAAACCGCTGAGCGAGCGCAAGATATCGGCCACCGAGGTAATCCAGCGCCTGCGCCCGAAGCTGGCGACCGTGACCGGCCTCAACACCTTCCTGCAACCCGTGCAGAACATCTCGGTCGGCGGACGGTCCGCCAAGAGCCTCTACCAGTACACGGTCCAGGCGGCAGATTTCGACCAGCTCAAGCAGCTTGCGCCGCAGCTCGAGGAACGCCTGCGCCACCTGCCGGCGCTGCAGGACGTCACCAGCGACCTGCAGATCAAGAATCCGCAGGCGATGGTCGAGATCGACCGCGACAGGGCCGCCGCGCTGAACGTCACCGCCGACGCTATCCGCGGCACGCTCTACAGCGCCTTCGGCACCCGCCAGATCGCCACGATCTACACGCCCGCGAACGACTACCAGGTGATCCTGGAGGTCGATCCGAAATACCAGCAGGACGTGGGCGCGCTGTCGTCGCTCTACGTCCCCACGGCCGACGGATCGCAGGTCGTGCCGCTGGAGGCGGTCGCCACCGTGCGCCGCATGACCGGGCCGATCAACGTGAACCACCAGGGCCAGCTTCCCTCGGTCACGATCTCATTCAACCTGACCCCCGGCAGTTCGCTGGGCCAGGCCGTCGAGCAGATCAAGCAGGCCGAGCGCGCCATGAGCCTGCCGGCCAGCGTGCTGACCAGCTTCCAGGGCACGGCGCAGGTGTTCCAGGATTCGCTGAGCGGCCAGGGATTGCTGATCGGCGCGGCCGTGTTCGTCATCTACGTCGTGCTCGGCATCCTCTACGAGAGCTTCATCCATCCCGTCACGATCCTGTCGGGCCTGCCGGCCGCCGGGCTGGGCGCGCTCCTGACCCTGCTGGTATTCCAGGTCGATCTCAGCGTCATCGCCATCATCGGCATCGTCATGCTGATCGGCATCGTCAAGAAGAACGCGATCATGATGATCGACTTCGCGATCGAGGCCAGGCGCGCCGGCGCGTCGGCCTATGACGCGATCCAGGAGGCCTGCCTGCTGCGCTTCCGGCCGATCATGATGACGACGATGGCGGCGATCATGGGCACGCTGCCGATCGCGCTGGGCTTCGGCGCCGGATCGGAGTTGCGCCGCCCGCTGGGTCTGTGCGTGGTGGGCGGCCTCTTGGTGTCCCAGCTGCTGACGCTCTACATCACGCCGGTGATCTATCTCTACTTCGAGCGTATCCGCGAATGGCGGCACGCGCGGCGGGCGGGCAAGGCAGGTCCGGCCGGAATGGCTACCTCGGCCACCCTCGCCGACTAACCGCCCTTGACGCTGCCGGCGGTCAGGCCGGACACGATCTCCTTCTGGATCACCACCGTCAGCACCAGCACCGGCAGGGTGACGATCAACGCCGCCGCGGCAAGCGGGCCCCAGGCCACCTGCTCGAAGGTCAGCACGTTGTAGACCGCGACCGGCAGCGTGCGCGTCTCGCGCCCGGCCAGCACGGCGCCGAAGATGAAATTGTTCCACGAGAAGATGAAGCTGAGGATGGCGCCCACCACGATGCCCGGCCGGGCCAGCGGCAGGGCCACGTGGCGGAACGCCTGCCAGGCGGTGCAGCCGTCGATCAGCGCCGCCTCCTCGAGGTCCGGCGGCAGGGTCTCGAAGAAGCTGATCATCACGTAGACCACGATCGGCACGGTGATGACGAGGTGGATGATCACCATCGGCCACAGCGTGCCGACCAGTCCCACGAACTGGAACAGGATGTAGAGCGGGATCAGGAAGCTCAAGCCCGGCGTCATGCGCGCGATCAGGGTCAGGACGGCAAGCCGCCAGGCCTGGGCCTTGGCGATGCCATAGCCGGCCGGCACGCCGACCAGCAGGGCCACCAGCGTGGACAGGCCCGACACGACGATCGAGTTCCACAGGTAGCGCCCGAAGGGGCTGTTCTCGAACACCGTGACGTAGTTGCGCAGCGTGAATTCGCCCGGCAGGAACACCGGCGGGTATTCCATGTTCTCCAGTTCGGTCTTCATCGACAGCGACAGCATCCACAGGATCACCAGCGCCGCCGGCGACACCACCACCAGCACGGACAACGCGAACAGCCCGCGGTCCAGCAGGCGCTTGAGTTTCGCGGTCAGGTCCATTTGGCCCTCTGGCGCAAATAGAGCAGCAGGAGCGACAGCATCACCACCAGCACGAAGAACACCACCACCACCGCCGAGGCGTAACCGATGTTGTAGAAGGCAAAGGCCTGCAGGTAGAGGAAGATGTTGATCGTCTCCGACGACGTGCCCGGCCCGCCCTGGGTGATGACGTAGATCGTGTCGAAGGTCTTCAGCGCGTCGATCGTGCGGATCACCGCCGCCACCACGATGAACGGCATGATCAGCGGCAAGGTGATGTAGCGGAACATCTGGAACCGCGAGGCGCCGTCGATCACCGCCGATTCGTACGGCTCGGTCGGCGCGGCGGCGAGCCCGCCCAGCACGATCAGCATGACCAGCGGGGTCCAGTGCCAGATCTCCACCAGCACCAGGCTCGAGATCACCGTGCCGGGCGAATAGACCCAGGTATGGGGCGGGATGCCGGCGAGGCCGAGCAGGTAGTTCAATACGCCGAGCTGGGGGTGGAACATCATGGTCCACACCAGGGCCACCGCGACCGGCGTCGCCATCATCGGCAGGATGAAGATCGTGCGCAGCAGACCGCGCAGCGGGAAGTCGCGATGGAACACCAGCGCGGCCAGCGTGCCGAAGCCCAGCGGCAGCAACACCGCCAGGAAGGTGAAATAGAGCGTGTGACCGACCGATTCCCGGAACCGCTGGTCGGCGGCGAGCTTGAGGTAGTTGTCGAACCCGACGAATTCGCGCGCCGAGCCGACCTTCCACTCGTGCACGCTCATGTAGAGCGTGAACAGCCACGGAAAGACGATCACCGCCAGGATGATCGCCAGCGCAGGGTAGATGAACCGGTAGTACTGCCGCCGCCGGTCGATGGCGGTCCCGGCCGGCGCGCCAGGCGCGGCCGACGGCGCCCGCGCCTGGGCGACCATCGGCCCGCTCTCAGGCCTTCTCGCTCTTGTCCAGCACCGGCTGGAACTGCTCGGTCGCCTTCTTCAGTTCGGCCGCGGGGTCGGCGCCGCCGATCGTGTTGGTCAGGCCGATGCCGAACACGTCGCGGAACTCGGTGACGGGCACGATCTCGGGCAGGCCCGGCCGGCCGATGTTCAGCGATTCGGTCATGCAGTCCAGCCACTCGCGCGGCAGCTTGATGCTGGCGACGGTCTCCTTGTCGACATAGGCCGACTTGCGGCAGGGCGATCCGCCGCCGGACTGCAGCAGGCGCGCCTGCATCGCCTTGTTGGTCGCCCACTGGCAATAGAGATAGGCGGCTTCCTTCTTCTTGCTGAAGGACGACACGCCCAGCCCGTCGCCGAAGGTCGCGGAATGGCGCGCCTTCGGGCCCTTGGGCATGACGCCGTAGCCTACCTTGCCGACGATCTTGGATTTGGTGGGATCCTCGAGCGGCGGCGCGAAGCCGATGCCGTCGAGCCACATGCCGGCGCGGCCCTGCATGAACGAGGCCTGGCATTCGTACCAGTTGTAGCCGACGGTGCCGGGCGCGGCGTATTCCTTGTTCATCTTCTGGTACAGCGCGGCGGCGGCCACCGCCTCGGGCGTGGTGGTCTGCAGCTGCAGCGTCTTCGGATGCACCGGGTCCATGTCGTTGCCCAGCATGAAGCTGGTCCACACCGGCACGTTGGCGTTCTTCAGGCCCCGCGAGGTCCAGCCATAGATGCCGGCGCTGGCGTCGGTCATCTTCCTGGCCGTGTCGACCATCTCCTCGAAGCTCTGCGGGTATTTCATCCCCTTGGCGGCGAACAGCTCCTTGTTCCAGTAGATCATCCAGTAGTCGATGTTGAACGGGAACGTGTCCATGCGCCCGTCGGCCTGGGTCGCCCAGCGCAGGCCCGCCTCGCCGAAATCGGCGAAGTCCAGGTCGGGCGCGGTGATCTGCGCATCCTTCAGCAGCGGGCGGATGTCCTCCATCCATTTCGACTTCCCGACCATGCGCTTCTGCACGTGCCAGGCCAGCATCTGCACGTCGAAGCTCGGGTTGCCGGAGTTGAACTCGATCACCAGCTTCTGGCGATGCTGCTGTTCGGGAATCTGCTCCGAGCCGACCTGAATGCCCGTCAGCTCGACGAACTCCTTCTCGTGCTTCTGCAGCAGGTCGCCGCGCGGCGACTTGGCCATCGCGACTTCGATTTTCTGGCCCTGGAACCGCTTCCAGTTGAAGGCGCCAGTCTGGCTGTAGGCCGTGACGGTATTTAGATAGGGCGCTGACAGGCCGGCCAGCGCGGCAGCCGAGCCTTTGAGCATTATCCGGCGCCCCACCGGGCGCGAGCGCACGACGTTCCTGGTCACGATTTTTCCTCCCGAGCGGGTTCTTGTCTGTCCGCAGCCCGATCCCGGCCGCTCTCCGCAAACATGCTACAAGACGCCATGCGGCGCTGACAATGCCGCAATGCCAGGCAATCGGCCGGCTGCCCCCGCTTACAGGTTGACTTGGCTTCACTGCGTGATGTTGAGTTTGTTCATGCAAGACAATGCCCCTTCGCCCGACTGGTCCCTCGCAAAATTCGGAATCGGCCAGCCGGTTCCCCGTGGCGAGGATCCCCACCTGCTGCGCGGCGAAGGCCGCTATACCGACGACATCAACCTGCCCCGGCAGGCCTATGGCGTGATGGTGCGCAGCCCCCACGCCCACGGCATCATCCGTGGCATCGACATCGAAGCGGCGCGGTCCATGCCGGGCGTGCTGGCGGTCATCACCGGCGCCGATCTGAAGGCGGCCGGCTTCGGACCGATCAAGCCCGGCGTTTCCTTCCCCAACCGCGACGGCACGCCGATGCGCGTGCCGCCGCACCCGTCGCTGTCCAGCGACCGCGTGCGCCATGTCGGCGATGCCGTCGCCTGCGTGGTGGCGGAGACGGCGGTGCAGGCGCGCGACGCGGCCGAGGCGGTCTCGCTGGATATCGATCCGCTGCCCGCCGTGGTCGAGGCGCGCGATGCAGCCAAGCCCGGCGCGCCGCAGCTGCACGAGACCGCGCCAGGCAATATCGCCCTCGACTACCACTACGGCGACGCCGAGAAGACCGCGGCTGCGTTCGCCGCCGCCGCCCATGTCGTGCGGCTGCCGATCATCAACAACCGGCTGGTGGCCAATCCGATCGAGCCGCGCGCGGCGCTGGCCGAGTACGACGCGGGCTCCGGGCGCTGGACGTTCCACACGTGCAGCCAGGGCGTCATGGGGATGAAGAACAACCTGGCCAGCGACATACTGGGCGTGGCGCCGGAGAAGCTGCGCGTCATGACCGGCAATGTCGGCGGCTCGTTCGGCATGAAGTCGGCCGTCTATCCCGAGTACGCCTGCCTGCTGCATGCCGCGCGCGCGCTCGGCCGGCCGGTGAAATGGACCGACGACCGCTCGGGCAGCTTCGTCAGCGACCAGCATGGCCGCGATCACGACATCGTCGGCGAACTGGCGCTCGACCGGGACGGCAGGTTCCTGGCGGTACGCATCACCGGCTATGCCAACATGGGCGCGTATCTCGGCAATTTCGGCCTGCTGATCGGCTCCTTGAACATCGTCAAGAACACGGTCGGCGGCTATGCCACGCCGCTGATCGAGGTGGCGATGAAATGCGTCTTCACCAACACGACGCCGATCGGTCCCTATCGCGGCGCCGGGCGGCCCGAGGGCAACTACTACATGGAGCGGCTGGTGGACGCGGCCGCGGCTGAGACCGGCATCGACCGCGTCGAACTGCGCAAGCGCAACCACATCCGCGACGAGCAGCTTCCCTACAAGGCCGCGTCCGGCATGCTGTACGATTCCGGCGCCTTCTCGTCCCTGCTCGACCGCGCTGTGGGCGTCGCGGACTGGGGCGGATTCGAGCGTCGCCAGGCCGAAAGCCGCGCGCGCGGACGCCTGCGCGGACGCGGCATCGGCGGATACCTGGAAGTGACGGCAACCGGCGCGAAGGAGATGGGCGGCATCCGCTTCGAGCCGGACGGCACGGTCAGCATCATCACCGGCACGCTGGACTACGGCCAGGGGCATCTGACGCCGCTGGCGCAGGTGATGTACGGCAAGCTTGGCATTCCGCTCGACCGCGTGCGCCTGGTGCAGGGCGACAGCGACCAGTTGACGACCGGCGGCGGCACCGGCGGATCGCGCTCGATCACCATGAGCGGCGCGGCGGTGCTGGCCGCCTCGGACAAGGTCATCGAGCAGGGCAAGGCGATCGCCGCGCACGCGCTCGAGGCCGCCGTCGCGGACATCGAATTCGCCCGCGGGCGCTTTTCCATCGCCGGCACCGACCGCTCGATCGGCATCCTGGAATTGGCGCAGCGCCTGCGCGCGGGGCTCAAGCTGCCGCCCGACGTGCCGCCGTCGCTGGACACGTCGCTGATCGTCGACACCGTGCCCTCCGCCTTCCCCAACGGGTGCCATGTCTGCGAGGTCGAGATCGATCCCGAGACCGGCAAGACCGACGTCGTGCGCTACGCCTCGGTCAACGACTTCGGCATGATCGTCAACCCGATGCTGGTGGCGGGCCAGGTGCATGGCGGCGTCGTGCAGGGCATCGGCCAGGCGCTGATGGAGGTCGCGCGCTACGACGAGGGCGGGCAGTTGCTGACCGGCTCCTTCATGGACTACGCCCTGCCGCGCGCATCGGACTCCCCCAACATCGAGTTCGTCAGCCATCCCTCGCCGGCCAAGACCAACCCGCTCGGCACCAAGGGCTGCGGCGAGGCGGGATGCGCCGGCGCCCTGCCCGCCGTCATGAACGCGGTGGTCGACGCGCTGGCCGTCTACGGCATCCGCCATATCGACATGCCGGCGACGCCCGAGCGCGTGTGGCAGGCGATCCAGGCCGCCAAGGCCAGACCGGGAGCACCGCGATGAAGCAGCGCAAGCTCGGCCGCAATGGCCCGTCCGTCTCCGCCATCGGGCTGGGCTGCATGGGCATGTCGATCGCCTATGGCACGTTCGACGACGCCGAGTCGATCGCCACGATCCAGCGCGCGATCGAACTCGGCGTCACCTTCCTCGACACGTCGGACGCCTACGGCGCGGGCAAGAACGAGGAGCTGCTGGCGAAGGCGCTGAAAGGCCGGCGCGACAAGGTCTTCCTGGCGACGAAGTTCGGCAATCTGCGCGCCGCCGGATCGGACCGCTCGGTCGACGGCCGGCCTGAATACGTGGCTGAGGCCTGCGCGGCCAGCCTGAAGCGCCTGCAGGTCGACGTGATCGACCTGTTCTACCAGCACCGCGTCGATCCCGCCGTGCCGATCGAGGATACGGTCGGCGCGATGAAGCGCCTGGTCGAGCAGGGCAAGGTTCGCTTCCTCGGCCTGTCCGAAGCCGCGCCGCAGACGATCCGCCGCGCCCACAAGGTGCATCCGATCGCGGCGTTGCAGAGCGAGTATTCGCTGTGGACGCGCGACCTCGAGGCCGACGTGCTGCCGACCTGCCGCGCGCTGGGCATCGCCTATGTCGCCTATGCGCCGCTGGGCCGCGGGTTCCTCAGCGCCCAGTTCAAGTCGCAGGACGGGCTGGTGACGCAGGACCGTCGGCGCGAGCATCCGCGTTTCTCCGCCGAGAACCTGGCGCGCAACGTGCCGCTGCTGGCGCCACTCGAGGCCGTTGCAAAGCGGCTGGGCGCGACGCCCACCCAGGTCGCGCTGGCCTGGGTGCTGGCGCAGGGGCCGGACATCGTGCCGATCCCCGGCACCAAGCGGCGGAGCTACCTCGAAGCCAACGCCGCCGCGGTCGACCTGGCGCTGTCGAAAGACGACCTGGCCGCGCTCGACAAGGCCTTCCCGCGCGGCGTCACCGCCGGCACGCGCTATCCCGAGGCGCAGATGAAGGCGATCAACATCTGATTCAATAGGGCGGCAGCGTCACCGGCACCGGCCGCGTCATCAGGTCGATGTAGAGTTCGTAGAAGCGGGCGTTGTCGAACCGGCTGACATAGCGGATGCGG
>JADLEG010000140.1 GCA_020846275.1 Alphaproteobacteria bacterium | reverse complement strand
GTGCGCGCCGAGGCGCCGGAGACGATCAAGGTGCTGCGCCGCTCGGTCGACCAGTTCAAGCGGCTGGAGACGGCGGCGCTGCGCAAGATGTGCGTGGGCGTGTTCGGCCCCAGCCAGAACGGCAAGTCCTACCTGATCTCCTCGCTGGCGCGCGCGGGCGACAACCCGCTGATGGCGAACTTCGCCGGCAAGCTGATCGACTTCCTGGCCGACATCAACCCGGTGGGCGACAAGGAGGCGACCGGGCTGGTGACGCGCTTCACCATCGACCGGCCGGCCAACCTGCCGGCCGACCATCCGGTGCAACTCCGCCTGCTGACCGAGACCGACATCGTCAAGATCATCGGCAACACCTACTACTCGGACTTCGACCACAAGGACACGCCCGACGCCGACCCGGCCGCCGTCTCCAAGCGCCTGGACGAGCTTCAGGCCAAGGCGCAGGCAAGCCCGGTCGACAAGCTGCGGCCGCACCAGATCGCCGACCTCGAGGAGTATTTCCGCAAGTTCCGCGTCAACCAGCGGGTCAAGGTGCTGTCCTCGGTGTTCTGGGCGCGCGCGGCGACCATCGCGCCGGGCCTCAACCTGGACGACCGCGCCAAGCTGTTCGCCACGATCTGGGGCGACATCGATTCGCTGACCGACCTCTACAAGCGCCTCTACGGCGCGCTGAAGGCGCTCGACTTCGCGCCCGAGGCCTTCACCACGCTCGACGCCCTGATGCCGCGCGAGAAGAGCATCATCGACGTGGCCACGCTCGGCGGGCTGGGCACCAACGAAGGCGACAAGCTGGCGCTGGTCACGCGCGAGGGGCGCAAGACCCAGCTCCTGCGCAGCGAGACGACCGCGCTGACGACCGAGCTCATCATCGTGGTCGACCAGCGGCCGTTCGACTTCTTCGACCACACCGACCTGCTCGACTTCCCCGGCGCGCGGCCGCGCAAGAAGTTCCCCAACGCCGCCGGGCACCTGTCGCAGCCCGGCGCGATCAAGGAGCCGTTCATCCGCGGCAAGGTCGCCTATCTGTTCGAGCGCTACTGCGCGGAGCGCGAACTGACCTCGATGCTCCTGTGCATCAAGGGCGGCAACATGGAAGTGCCCGAGCTGCCGGGCATGATCGACGAGTGGCTGGCCGACACCCACGGCAAGACCGCCGAGGAGCGCTCGGGCCGGCCGATCTCGCTGTTCTTCATCCTCACGATGTTCGACCTGATGCTGGGCGAGAAGGGCGGCGACAAGGGCGACTTCACCACGCGCTGGGCCAACCGGCTCGAAGCCTCGATGCTGAACCCGTTCGGCGAATGGGCCAACAAGTGGGACAAGGACGGCGCCTTCTCCAACATCTACTGGATCCGCAACCCCACGGTGCTGAACCGAGGCCTGCTCGACTACGACGCCAACGACCGCGAGACGGGGGTGCGGCCGGACTTCGCCGACAAGGTGGCGGCGTTCAGGGACGGCTTCGTCAACAACGCGGTGGTCAAGCACCACTTCAAGGAGGCGGAGGTGTCGTGGGACGCGGTGATGAAGCCGCGCGACGGCGGCATCGGCCGGCTGACCGAGCGCCTGCGCCCGATCTGCAATCCCGAGCTCAAGCGCCGGCAGTTGAAGGCCCAGCTCGCGCAGGAGATCGCCAAGGTCGACACCAAGCTCAGGCAGTTCCTGCAGACCGGCGACCGCGAGGAGGAGCTGCAGAAGAAGCGCGTGCTGGCGCGCCAGCTCGGCCGCGGCATCTCGCTGTGCGCCCAGGCCCAGCGCTTCGGCGACCTGCTGCAGATCTTCCAGATCAGCGACCACGACCTCTACGACGTCTACTACCGCCTGGGCGCGGCCGAGGCCGCCTCGGCCGACGGCGAGGCCAAGGAGGCGCCGCGCCAGGTGACCGCCATCATCGACAGCCGTGTCGACCAGGCCGACATCTTCGCCGAGGTGTTCGGCGACGCGCCGGCCCCGCCCGCGCCCAAGCCCGGCGCCGCGCCGGCGGCCGAGGCCGGCCCGATCGACGAGGCCGAGCGCTACGCGATCGAGATCGAGAAGCTGTGGTTCCAGCGCCTGACCGAGGTGGCCGAGACCAAGGAGTTCCACCGCTACTTCCAGATGCCGGCGGAGGACTTCGACAAGCTGGTGCACGAGATCCGCACCGGCTACCAGCGCATGGCCATGCGCGGCCGGCTGACCGGCACCCTGCGCGACGCCTCGCGCTTCAAGGGCATGCAGCGCAGCCAGCTGATCTGGAAGCAGGCCGCCGCCGCCGCCAACATCCTCAACACCTATGTCGACTGGCTGGGCCGCGACCCGCGCAGCGTGCCCGAGGACAAGCGCATGCTGATCGTGGGCGGGCGCTCGCGCACCGTCTTCAAGCGCCCGGGACCGAACGGGCCCTACCCGTCGCTGGCGGCCGAGCCCACCTTCGACCGCGATTTCTACGTCGACTGGCTGATGGCCTTCGTCGCGCTGATGGAGGAGAACGTCGAGGGCAACGCCGGCTTCGACCGCGCCCAGAACGACGCGCTGGCGGCGATCGTCGGCACGCTGGGCAAGGCCGCCTGAAGGAGGACCGATCCCGTGGAAGCGGTCGTCAAGCAGCATCCGGTCAAGGGCAAGGGCTGGGCCGTCATCACGCTGAGCGGCGACGGCGTGCCGCAGGGCGGCGTCAAGTTCCAGCTCCGGCGCGGGGCCGGCCGCGACGCCATCCTCGGCCCCACCGGCTGGCAGGCGACCGAGCTGTGGCTCGACGCCGGCGAGACCGCGCCCGCGCCCGGCGGCCTCTTGCTGACCGTCGGGCCCGAGGTCGTCAACCACATGGACACCGCCAACTACGCGCTGCTGGTGATGGGCGACGGCGTCAGCGCCAAGCAGCCGCTGCAGGCCGGGCTCGCCTGGCGCAACATCGCCCAGCTCGATCTCGGCCGCGGCAAGCGCGGCGGCGTCGCCGTGCGCGGCGAGGTCGACGAGGCCGCCGCGGCGCGCGCCCGCACGGCCTCGGCCGCCGCAGCCGCGGCTGCCGAGGCGGAGCGCGCGGCCGCCGAGGCCGCGGCGGCGGCGAAGAAGGCGGCCGACGAGAAGGCCCGCGACGACGACGGCACGACACGCCAAGCGACGGACGACGACGGCAAGAAGAAGGCCAGCCGCGCCCCGCTGCTGGGCGTGCTGCTGGCCGCGCTGATCGTCGGCGGCGGGGCGGCCTGGTGGCTGTGGCCCCAGCCCGCGCCGCCGATCGACGACAAGAAGAAGGAAGAGCAGAAGCCCGAGGAGGCCAAGAAGCCTGAAGAGACCAAGAAGACCGAGGAGGCCAAGAAAGAGGTCGAGCTGCCCAAGATTCCCGACATCGGCGACGACCTGCCGGCCGGGGCCGATCCGCTGAAGTTCGCGCGCGAGAAACTGCAGGCCGGCATGGAGCCGGCGCGCGCGCTGGCGCTCGGCGACAAGCTGATGCAGCGCCCGCCCGCCGGCATCGACGCCGCCTTCCTGGTCTATCGCTACGCCGCGCAGAAGGGCGACGCCAACGCCGCCTTCAAGCTGGCGAAGATCGTCGATCCCGCCGACGACACGCCCAGCGGCACGCTGAAGAAGGCGCCGGAATCGGCGCTGGAATGGTACCGCAGCGCGGCCGAGGGCAAGCATCCCGAGGCCGGGGCGTCGATCGCGCGCCTCAAGACCTGGGTCGAGAAGCAGGCCGGCGCCGGCGATGCCGACGCGCAGCGCCTGCTGAAGCAATTTCCGGCCGTGCCGTAGCGCCGGGACAAGGGAGCGCCTGATGGCCACTGCGCAACTGATCCGCACCACCGACACCAGCGCGCTGAAACCGGTCGCGGCGGGCGGCGCGCCGGCGGTCCACGCCGCCGGCGAGCTGCGCGACCTGTTGGAGACGCGTCTCGGCCCTGGCTCGTCGTCGCTGTTCGCCGAGCCCGCCGTCGCCGGGCGCCCGGGCCAGGCCGTCGAGCGCGTGTCGTGGTTCGGCGAGCATGCCGGCGAGGGCCAAGCGCTGGGCGACCTGACCGGCGCCGCCAAGACCGCCGCCGAGGAGGCGCTGCGCCAGGCCATGCGCCGGCTGGCGCCGCTGCTGGGCGATCCCCGCCACGCGCCGCTGCTGCGCGCCGCGCTGATGCTGCCGGGCGACGACGACGTGCGCATCCTGGCCGGCGACCCGGTGCTGACCAATTGGGGCTTCGTGCCGGCCAACCTCGATCCCGCCGACCTCGACGCGATGGACCGGCACTGGCGCGCGACGCTCGGCCGCTTCGCCCCCTTCCCGTCGCCCTGGCGCGGCGGGGCGACCGTGCTGCCGCCCGAGCCGCCGCCGACCCGGGCGCCCACGCCGGCAGCGCCAATGGCGCAAGCCGCCGCTTCGCCCGTGGCGACCGCCGTGCCCGTCGCGGCGGCGCTGCTGCCCTGGTACCAGCGCCCCGCCGCCTGGGCGGGCTGCGCCGCGGCGATCCTTTTGGCCGGCGTCGCGATCGGCCTCTTGCTGCGGTTCCTGCTGCCGCCCGCGCAGGTCGCCACCGCCGAGCGCGTGCGCGCGCTGATCGCCGCCCAGGTCGAGGTCAATCGCGGCCTCGAGCAACAGGTCGCGCGGCTGCGCCAGGCGATGGCGGGCGATGTCTGCACCGCCGAGAACCCCACCGGCATACCCAACACGCGCCGCCCGGTCTTCCCGGTGGACGGTGAGCCCGCCAAGCCCGAGGAAAAAAAGTCCGAGGGCGAGACCGGCAAGGACGGCGAGACCGCCGCCGGCGACCGGCTGATCGACGTGATCGATTCCGGCACGGTGCTGGTGATCGCCGAGGGCAGCAAGGGCACCGGCTTCTTCGTCGCGCCGGGCTACGTCGCCACCAACCGCCACGTGGTCGAGACGGCCAAGGACGGCAAGGCCTACATCATCAGCAAGGCGCTGG
>JADLEG010000139.1 GCA_020846275.1 Alphaproteobacteria bacterium | reverse complement strand
AGAAACCAGGACCTGCCACGCTGGCTGCGATGGTACAATCACCACCGGCCGCACGGCGCTCTCGCCGGCAGCCCGCCAATCAGCACGCTGCCTCACTCAGCCTGAATAACCCGCTCGGAAACCACAGCTAGTCGGCGGCCTGGCGCGCCGCGGGCTCGCGGGGAAACAGCGCCACGCGGGGCCCATAGTGCAAGAGGTTGCTTTCGTGCGAGCCCATCACGCCCGGATGCGTGTTGAACGCCAGGATCGACTGCAGGCGCCGCCGCTTGCCGCGGCACGGCGCCACGCGGTGGATGGAATGATGGCCGCGGAACAGCACCAGCATTCCCGGCTCCTGCGCCAGGCGCACGACGCGGTTGCTGTCGCCGTCGAGCACGCGCCGGACCGCGTCGTAGTTCTCGTCCTCGGCCGAGCGGATCAGCGGCACGTACTCGAATTCGCCACCCTGTTCCGCCGCCTGCATCAGCAGCGTGATGTTCGACTCGTTGGTGTCGAAGTGCCACTGCTGGCAGCCGCCTTCCTCCATGACCGAAATGTTCAATCCCTGGAAGCGGTCGGCGCAGCGGTAGAGCGCCGGCACATTGAGCGCACGCGCCAGGAACGTCGCCAAAGGCGGCCACTCGTACAGGCGCCGGATCAGCGCCCCCTCCGGCACCAAGTCGGACGCGATCTGGCTAAGCCGCCGCGGCGACTTGCGCCGGCGCGGGTGGCCCGCCGGCAGCGCGTCGAGTCCGGTGCCGTAGTTGTAGAAATAGGGGCTCGCCTCGGCCGGGCCGCGATAGGCCAGCGGCACCAGCGCCTCGGCCTCGGCCACGAGCCGCGGCATCACCTCGGGCTTGAGGAAGCCGGGCAGGGCGCACAGCACGGTTTCGGCCATGCGCGCGCGGATTTCCGCGATCAACGCCGCGCCGCGCGGCGAGTCGGGATCGAGGATCGGGTAGCGGTCGAGATCGATCAGATCGGCCGGCCCCCAATCGGCCGGCCGATCCATCGCAGGCATGGTCACGCCGGCAGTTCCGGCCTATGCCTCCAGGCCAAGCTGGTTGCCGAAGATGTAGCCGCTGGGGTGCATCTTGAAGCCCTTGACCTTCTTGTCCATGAAGGTGAAGACCGAGCGGAAGAACGGCGGGATCATCACCGCGTCGTCCTGCATGATCTTCTCCAGCTTGGCCATGACTTCGCGCCGCTTCTCGATCTCCACGGTCGCTTCGGCCTGGTCGAGCAGCTTGTCGAACTCGGGGTTGGAGTACTTGGTCTCGTTCCACGGCACGTTGGAGCGATAGGCCAGCGCAAGCGGCTGGATGCCCAGCGGGCGGTGGAACCAGTCGGTGATGCCGAACGGCACCTTCTGCCAGTTCTGGGCGTAGAGCGTGTTCGGCATCACCTCCAGCTTCACGCGGATGCCGGCTTCCTTCCATTGTTCGATGGCGGCCTGGGCCGTGGAGCTGAACCAGTCCGGATCGGTCCGGCAGTTCATCACCATGTCGATGCCGTTGGGGTATCCTGCCTGCGCCAGGTACTGCTTGGACTTGGCGATGTCGCGCTTCACCGGCGGCAGCTTCGCGTATTCCGGGTGGACGGGCGCGACATGATGGAACTCGCCCGCCGTGCCGAGGCCGCGATAGGCGATCTTCAGCAGCACGTCGGTATCCGTCGCGTATTGCAGCGCCAGGCGGAAATTCTTGTCGCTCCACGGCTTCTCGTCGTGCTTGCCGCGGATGACGTGGACCGAGCCCGACGGCGCCTCGTAGAGCTGGACCGTCGGGATGTTCTGCAGGACCTGGAGCTGCTGGATGCCCGCGACGGTGAGGCCATGGATCTGGCGCGAGACCAGCCCCTGGATGGCCGTGGTGGCGTCGTCGCCGATTTCGATGAATTCGAGCTGGTCGATCGCGGCCGGTCCGCCCCAGTATTCCTTGCGCGCCTTGAACACGACGCGCCGGCCGGGTTCGTTCTCGACGAAGTCGAAGGCGCCAGTGCCCTTCGAGCCCACGCCCAGCACGCCATCGCCCTTGGGGTCCATGATGGCGAACGGGTAGGACGCCATGTCCTCGGGGATCGAGAGCTGCGGGCGCTTCAGGTTGAGGCGCACCGTGTGCGCGTCCACGCGCTCGAAGCCCTTGGAGTCCCAGATGCGCGTGGATTTCTTCGGGTTGCCCTTGTCGTCCTTCTCGCCGGTCTCGAACTCATCGAGCATGTAGCCCTTCATCAGGCCAAGCATCGACGAGCCGACCTTGGGGTCGATCACCCGCTGCAGGTTCCAGATCACGTCGTCCGCGGTGAACGGGCGGCCGTCGTGCCACTTGACGTCCTGGCGCAGGTGGAAGGTCCAGGTCTTCAGGTCGGGGCTGGTATCCCATTTCTGCACCAGCGCCGGGCGGGTGATGTTGTCGTGCCCGGTGATCATCAGGAAGTCGCAGACCTGGCGCGAGACGTTGCCCTGCTCGAAGCGGTAGTAGGTATGCGGCGACTTCGGATCCTGGATCAGCGCCGCGATCTTCAAAGTGCCGCCCTTGGGCAGCGACGCCGTCTGCGCCTGCGCCACGCTATCGACGCCGGCGATCCTGTCGGCGAAGGCATAGGCCGCGGTGGCGGACACGCCCAGCAGCGTCGCCGTGCGCAGGAACTCGCGGCGGTCGGCGCGTCCTTCCGCAAGCAGGCGCTTCAAGGTGGGGATATAGCTATGTTCACGATCGTCATTCATGGCCCGGGCTCCCTGTTCAAAGGCGTTGGCCGAATGATGACGCAATTGGGTCCGTTACGAAAGCGCATACGCGCGGCAACACGGCTGAAAGCGGTTACCGGACGCAGCGATAGGTGCGCTGTCGCTTGTCATGCCGACCCAATGCGAGAATTCCATCGGTAGCGGAAATGACTGATATTGAGAGCCAATACGACTACATCATCGTCGGCGCCGGGTCGGCGGGCTGCGTGCTGGCCAACCGCCTGTCCGCGGATCCCGCCGTGCGCGTGCTGTTGCTGGAGGCGGGCGGCCGCGACTGGAACCCCTGGCTGCATATCCCGGTCGGCTATTTCAAGACCATGCACAATCCGCGGACCGACTGGTGCCACAAGACCGAGCCGGGGCCGGGGCTGAACGGCCGCAGCATCGCCTGGCCGCGCGGCAAGGTGCTGGGCGGATCGAGCGCCATCAACGGGCTGCTCTACGTCCGCGGCCAGCCGCAGGACTACGACCACTGGCGCCAGCTCGGCAATGTCGGCTGGTCGTGGGACGACGTGCTGCCCTATTTCAAGCGCAGCGAGGACCAGGAGCGCGGCGCCGACGATTTCCACGGGACGGGCGGGCCGCTCGCCGTCTCGAACATGCGCATCCGCCGCGAGATCTGCGACGCCTATATCCGCGCCGCCCAGGAACTGGGCATACCGGCGCGCGACGACTTCAACGGCGCGGAGCAGGAGGGGGCGGGGTATTTCCAGCTCACCGCACGCAATGGCCTGCGCTGCGGAACGGCGAGCGCCTTCCTGCGCCCGGCCCGGCGCCGGCAAAACCTGACCGTGGTCACGCGCGCCCTGGCGCACCGGGTGACCCTGCGCGACCGGTGCGCCGCCGGTGTCGTCTACGACGCCGGCGGGCGCATCGTCACCGCGTCCGCGCGGCGCGAGGTGATCCTGTCGGCCGGCGCGATCTCCTCGCCGCACCTGCTCGAACTATCCGGCATCGGCCGCGGCCCGGTGCTGCAGAAGCTGGGCATCGCGGTCCAGCACGACCTGCCGGGCGTGGGCGAGAACCTGCAGGATCACCTGCAGGCCCGCGCGATCTACCGCTGCCCGCTGCCGATCACGCTCAACGACGAGGTGAACGTCTGGTGGCGCCGGATGCTGATGGGCGTCGAGTTCGCGCTGCGTCGCACCGGGCCGATGACGATGGGCGCCAGCCAGCTGGCGATCTTCGCCCGCACGCGGCGCGACCTGGAGACACCCGACGTGCAGTTCCACATCCAGCCGTTGAGCGCCGACAATCCGGGCGAGGGGCTGCACCGGTTCTCGGCCTTCACGGCCTCGGTCTGCCAGCTGCGGCCGGAAAGCCGCGGCTCGATCCGGCCGAAATCACCCGATCCGGCCGCCTACCCGGCGATCCACCCGAACTACCTTGCCACGCTGACCGACCAGGCGACCCTGGTCGCCGGCATGAAGCTGTCGCGGCGCCTGGCCGCGACGGCGGCCCTCAGCCCCTACGTGGCCGAAGAGCTGCGCCCCGGTCCAAAGGTCGTGACCGACGACGAATTGCTGAACAACGCGCGGGAAACCGGCGCCACGATCTATCACCCCGTGGGCACGTGCAAGATGGGCGACGACCCTTCGGCCGTCGTTGACGCGCGGTTGCGCGTGCACGGCGTCGCGCGGTTGCGCGTGGTCGACGGATCGGTGATGCCGACGCTGACCTCGGGCAATACCAACGCGCCGATCATCATGATTGCCGAAAAGGCGTCGGACCTGATCCGGGAGGATGCGCGGGCAGGCTAGTGCCCCGAACCCGAAGTTCGCCATCTCTTGATCGCAAGACCGGAGGCGAACTTCGGGTTCCAAAGGGGCACTAGACTCAAATAGTTGCTCGTGTCCTTTTCGATTCCGAAGTTCGTACGGCGTGTGTCGCAAACACTGACGAACTTCGGAATCGGGACACTAGCGCCCGCGCCGCGGCTCAGGCCGCCACGTCGATATTCGCGCCGGCGCGGATGGCGACCAGTGGCGCGTCCGCCCGGCGGCGATAGGCGCTGGTGCCGTCTTCGGCCTTGCTGATGGCGAGCCCGTCGCCCAGGCGTTCCTGGGCGATGAACTGGGCCAGGAACGGGGTCTGCGGTTGCGCCTGCGTCGGGCGGTCCTGCGTTTCGCCGGTGCCGGACCGGCCGCGTTCGGCCCGCCCGACCGGCTCGGCCCGAAGGAACGGGTAGCGCCGCGTCCCGAAGGCCGCCGTGGTGTCGGCTTGGGCCGGCGCGGCCTGCCAGGCGGCCTCGACAGTGATCGACTCGGATTGCGTCGCCCGCCCGTGACGGGGGGGCGGAATGACCGCGACGCTTGATCCGGGCCCTGTCACGCGCATCGAAACCGGCTCCTGGCGGGTTCGCCAAACGCTAGAGAATGGTAAGGATTTTATTAAACTCAGTCAACTGTTTATGAAGATCGGTGGATGTTAACCAAGAATCTGCTGTTTTGGTCGCTAACTCAACGACTCCAAGCCGCCGGCGTTCCCGCCTTGCCCGGGGGCCGAACCCGGCAGCTGCGAGGACGGGGCCGGCGAGCGCGTTGCCGCCGCCCGGACGCGCCCGTATGATCCGCGCCCTTCGCATGTCTGACATCGGGAGAGGGGTAACAGTCGATGACCGGCAAGACCGTGGCGTTCCTTGGGCTAGGGGTGATGGGATTTCCGATGGCCGGGCATCTGGCAAAGGCTGGGCACAAGGTGACGGTCTACAACCGCACCGCCGCCAAATCGGGCGACTGGGTGAAGAAGCACGGCGGCGCCTCGGCCGCGACCCCGGCCAAGGCGGCGGCGGGCTCGGACATCGTCTTCATGTGCGTCGGCAACGACGACGACCTGCGCGCCGTCGCGTTGGGCGCGGACGGAGCGCTGGCCGGCATGAAGAAGGGTGCGATCCTGGTCGACCACACCACGGCCTCGGCCGAGGCGGCGCGCGAACTCGAGGCGGCGGCGAAGAAGACCGGGTTCGGGTTCCTCGACGCGCCCGTCTCCGGTGGCCAGGCCGGGGCCGAGAACGGCCAGCTCACGATCATGGTAGGCGGCGAGGCGGCGACCTATGCGACGGCAGAGCCGGTCATGAAGGTCTACGCCAAGGCCTGCACCCATATGGGGCCGGCGGGCGCGGGCCAGCTCACCAAGATGGTCAACCAGATCTGCATCGCGGGCCTGGTCCAGGGCCTATCCGAGGCAGTCAATTTCGCGATGAAGGCCGGCTTGGACACCGACAAGGTGCTGGCCACGATCTCCAAGGGCGCCGCGCAGTCCTGGCAGATGGAAAACCGCTGGAAGACGATGACCCAGGGCAAGTTCGAGTTCGGCTTCGCGGTGGACTGGATGCGCAAGGACTTGGCGATCTGCCTGGCCGAAGCCAAGCGCAACAAGGCCCGCCTGCCCGGCACGGCGCTGATCGACCAGTTCTACGCCCAGGTCCAGGCGCGCGGCGGCAACCGCTGGGACACATCCAGCCTGCTCCACCTGCTGATGAAGGATTGAGGGCTTTGTTCCTCTCTCTTCGACACGCTCGGGGTGAGGAACAAGAGCGCGGCCTCATCCTGAGCCTGTCGGCGGCCTCATCCTGAGCCTGTCGAAGGATGAGGCCTTGCCCGGTCAGTTCGCGTAGCTCGGGTCCAGCCCGTCGAGCAGGCGCCGATGCGCCTTCCAGTCGCGGTCGGGATTGAGCTCGACGTCGAACTGCTTGGCCGTCAGCTCGCAGACAGCCGGCGGCGGGATGATGAGGTCGGTCTGCGCCGCCATCGCGTCGACCTGCGATTCGCAGCAGCGCTCCAGGTAGACGATCACGTTGAATGCCTCGGCCACGCTGGTGCCAACCGAAATCAGGCCGTGGTTGCGCAGGACCAGGGCCTTGTGCGGGCCCAGGTCGCGCGCCAGGCGCTGGCGCTCGTCCGGGTTGACGGCGATGCCCTCGAAGTCGTGGTAGCCGATGCGCTTGTAGAAGCGCATGGCGTGCTGCGAGATCGGCAGCAACCCGCACTTCATCGCCGATACCGCCATGCCGGCGCGGGTATGCGTGTGCGCCACGCATCTCACGTCCGATCGCGCCGCGTGGATGGCGGAGTGGATGATGAAGCCCGCCTTGTTGACCGGCCAGCCCACGTCGAGCAGCACGTTGCCGTCGAGGTCGATCTTGACGAGGGTCGAGGCGGTCACCTCGTGAAACATCATCCCGTGCGGATTGATGAGGAACGAGCCGGGCTCGTCCGGCACCGCCGCCGAGATGTGCGTCTCGGTGCGGTCGGTCATGCGGTAGTGCGCGACCAGGCGATAGAAGGCCGCCAGGTCGACGCGCGTGCGCCATTCGGCATCGGAAACCTTGCCCTTTAGCCCGCCTTTGCCGGGCGCAACCATTGCCACCGCCATCGTCGATCTCCCATCGCTAGATCATGGGGCCATGAAAGTCCCGCGCGCGGGCATGGTCAAGCGAACTCCAGCCTCGATATCGCAACGCGACACGCGAAATGCAGATCTCGGCTAACGAGTCGGCGCCACATACACGGTGGCGCCGCCGCCCAGGCGTCGGTTGAACAGCGGGGCGCCGAGCCACGGCGCGAGGCTCTCGCCGGGAAATCGCCGGGCATAGAACTCGGCCCAGGCGAATTCGCCGCTGCCGGGCTTCAGTGATTCGCTGTATTGGGGCTCGGGCGTATAGTGCGCTACCACGCCGGTATCGGCGAGCGCGCGCAGCAGGAACCGCGCCGCATCGTGGATCGTCCGCCCGTTCGCGCTCAGCGCATAGAGATCGATACCCTGCCGCCAGGCCAGTTCGGCGATCAGCACCAGCGGCTGCAAGGCGAAGCTCTGATAGTGCAGCGCGCGCTCCTTACGCGCCATTTCGAGCGGCCAGGCGCCCGCGGCGTCGAGCGAAGCCACGGCATCGCGGAAAGCAGCGAGGCCGCGACGGAACAGGGCATCGTTTGCTGCCACCACGCCGACCGCGGTCGCCATCAGGCCGCGCCAATGGGCGTGGTTGTTGCGCGCCGACGTGCCGTCGCGGTCACGGTCGACTTGGGCGAGCTGCCATTGCGCGACCGGCACAAGCCAGGTTGTCACGTTGTCGAGGCGCTTGCGGTCGAGGCCGGGCGCGCCGCGCACGACGGAAAGCGCCAGCGCCGCCGCGGCGGCAGTCCATTCGACCGTGTACCAGGCCTGCGGACTCTGGGAGCGGTCGTAGTCGAGCAGGGCGCTCACGCGCGCCCAGTGATCGAGGATCGACACGAGGCATTCCGCCTGGCCGGCGTCGCCGGTTGCCGCATAGGCGGTCGCGGCCATTGCCACCGCGGTTTCAAAGCGCACATAGGGGCGCTCTGCGACTGCGTGGGCCGGGTTGACCGGCCCGTGGCGGCCCGACAGGTAGTAGGGCGGAATGACCATCTGCCCGAGCGGCGGCTCGGGATAGGGCAGGGACTCGCATGGCTTGAGTGCACGCAGCGCGGCAATCACGCGCGGGGACGTCACGCGCACCAACTCGGCGCGGCGCGCCGCAAGGTCGACAAAAGACGCATTCGGATCGCTGACGACCGCGGCGCCGATCACCTTGTCGTCGGCGGGAACCGGATCGCCGGCGAACGCGCCGGCCAGCGCCGCGCCGGCGAGCCACAGCGCCAGCGCAGCGATCAGGCTTCGCGCCGCTTCGCCTCGACCCACAGCGCTTCCATCTCCTCGAGGCTGGCGTCGCGGGGCGTGCGGCCCTCGGCGGCCAGCGCCCGTTCGATCGCGTGGAAACGCCGCTCGAACTTGGCGTTGCAACCGCGCAGCGCGGTCTCGGGATCGACCTTCAGGTGCCGCGCCAGGTTCGCGAGCGCGAACAGCAGGTCGCCGACCTCGTCCTCCACGCGCGCCGGCGGCGCGCCCTTGTCGAGCTCGGCGCGCAGCTCGCCGATCTCCTCCTCGATCTTGTCCAGCACCTGGCGCGCCTCGGGCCAGTCGAAGCCCACGCGCGCGGCGCGCTTCTGCAGCTTCTCGGCGCGCAGCAGGGCCGGCAGCGCCAGCGGCACATCGTCCAGCACCGAGGGCGGCGTGCCGCCGGCTTTCGCCTTGGCGGCGCGCTCGCGGGCCTTGAACTCCTCCCACATGCGGGTCTGCGCGGCCGCACCGTCGATCTCGGCGCCGCCGAAGACATGCGGGTGACGCGCGACCATCTTGTCGGCGATCGCGGTTGCCACGGCGTCGAAGTCAAAGCGGCCTTCCTCCTCGGCCATGCGCGCGTGGTAGACGACCTGCAGCAGCAGGTCGCCCAGTTCCTCGCGCAGCGCCGTCATGTCGCCGCGCTGGATCGCGTCGGCCACCTCGTAGGCCTCCTCGATCGTGTAGGGCGCGATGGTCGCGAAATTCTGCTCGAGGTCCCAGGGGCAGCCGCCCTGGGGCGCGCGCAGCCGCGCCATGATGGCGATCAGCCGGTCGATCGGGCGCGGGGTCTTGGTCTCGTCGGGCATGGCGCAGCCTGTCACAAGGCGCCATCGCCGGTCTACCGACCGCATGATGCCAAAGGTCTTATAATGTATATTATGGAAAATATGGACTATGTCCAGAAGCCAAGCAGCTTGGAGGGCGTTCGTGGTCTGCGGAAACGTTAGGCTTCCAGCACCATGCCGTCATAACCCGGCTCGACGCCCGGCGGGCAGCGCGCGGCCACGCTGCGGTAGTCCATCAAGTGCCCCATATGGGTCAGAACGGCGCGCCTGGGCTTGATCCGCGCGATCCATTCCATGGTCTGGTCGAAATGCGCGTGGGTCGGATGCGGCGTCGGGCGCAGGCAATCCACGATCCAGGTATCGACGCCGGCCAGCACCTCGAAGGCCGCCGGCGGCAGCCGCACCACATCGGTCGAATACGCGATCGCGCCGAAGCGCAGCCCCAGAGTCGTGCCGCCGATGCCGTGATCCTGCTCGAAGCACTGGAATGCGATCTCGCCGATTTGGAACGCGGCGGAATCGACCGGCGTCGGCACCAGGGCCGGCCGGTAGTAGTCGCCGCCCGCCGGCAGCGGCTTCAGCGCGTAGCCGAAGCGCGCGCCAACCTCGGCCAGTGTCGCCGGCGTCGCGTGGAGCGCCAGCGGCGCCTGCATCGCGAAATTGACGGCCCGCAGATCGTCGATCCCGTGCAGATGGTCGGCATGGGCATGGGTCAGGACGACGCCCGTCAAGCGGTTGACGCCGGCGGCCAGCAACTGCTCGCGCAAATCGGGCGAAGCGTCGACCAGGACGGTCGTGTCGGCTTGCTCGATCAGGATCGACACGCGGCGGCGACGGTTGCGCGGCTCGGCGGGATCGCAGTCGCCCCAGAAATTGCCGATCAGCGGCACGCCGCTCGAGCCGCCGCAGCCCAGGATCGTGACGCGCATGGCCGCGGTCAGGCCGCCGGGCGCGGCACGCGGCTGAACAGGCGAAAGAAATTCTCGCCGGTCTGCCGGTGGAATGCTTGCAGGTCCATGCCGCGCAGTTCGGCCACCTTGGCGGCGGTATGGGCGACGAAGGCCGGCTCGTTGCGCTTGCCGCGCATGGGAATGGGCGCGAGATACGGCGCGTCGGTTTCGACCAGCAACCGGTCCAGCGGCACGGCCTTCGCCGTCTCGCGAAGTTCATCGGCCTTCTTGAAGGTGACGATCCCGGACAGCGAGATGTAGATCCCTAAATCGATCGCTTTGTCAGCCAGTTGTCGGCTGGAGCTGAAGCAGTGCAGCACCCCCGTGAACCGCCCCCTGCCCATCTCCTCGCCGAGGATCGCGGCCATGTCGTCGTCGGCGTCGCGAGCATGGATGACGAGCGGCAGGCCGGTTTCGCGCGAGGCCGCGACATGGGCGCGGAACGAGGCCTGCTGGCGCTCGCGCGGGCTGTGTTCGTAGAAATAGTCCAGCCCCGATTCGCCGATGCCCACGACCTTGGGGTGCTTCGCGATCTGCACAAGACGGCGCGTATCGGCATCGGTTTCGACGGCGGCTTCGTGCGGATGGACGCCGACCGTGCAGACGACGTCGTCGAAGCGCTCGGCCACCGCCAATACCTTGTCGAACTGGCTGACGCGCGTGCAGATCGTGACCATGCGCCTGACGCCGGCCTGGCGCGCGCGATCGACGACCGCGTCGAGCTCCTCGGCGAAGTCCGGGAAATCCAGGTGGCAGTGGCTATCGACCAGCATTCTTCTTGCGGCCGGGTGGATCGGCTGCCTCAGCCGGGTCGACGAAGCGCGGGAAAATCCCCTGCGGCGCCGGCAGCGCCGTCCCCGGTTTCAGGGCTCCCGCCTCGCCCAGCCGCGCGAAGGCGCGATCGGCTACCGCGACGCCGAGCTGATCGAGCAGCTTGCCGGCCGAATCCGGCATGAACGGCTGGATCAGCGCGCCCAGATGGCGCAGCACCTCCGCCAGCACGTAGAGCACCGTCTCCATGCGCTTGGGATCGTTCTTGCGCAGCGTCCAGGGCGCCTGGGCGTCGATGTACTGGTTGGCCTGGACGACGACGTCCATCCAGTCCGCCAGCGCCTTGTGCAGCTCCTGCAGCTCGACCGCCGCGCGCATCGCCGGCAGCAGGGCGTGCGCGGCCGCCAGCATCGCCTTGTCGGCATCCGCAAGCGCGCCGGGCGCCGGCACCGCGGCGCCGGCGTTCTTGTTGATGAAGGTCAGCGTGCGCTGCGCCAGGTTGCCCAGCCCGTTGGCCAGCTCGGCGTTGATGCGCCCGATCATCGCCTTGTGCGAGAAGTCGCCGTCGTTGCCGAACGGCACCTCGCGCATCAGGAAATAGCGGGTCTGGTCGAGCCCATAGGTCTCGATCAGCTTGAGCGGGTCGATGATGTTGCCGATCGACTTCGATATCTTCTGGCCCTCGTTGGTCCACCAGCCATGCGCGAAGACGCGCCGGGGCGGCGCCAGCCCCGCCGACATCAGGAAGGCCGGCCAGTAGACCGCGTGGAAGCGCAGGATGTCCTTGCCGACCATGTGCAGGTCGGCCGGCCAGAACTTGCGGAACATCGCGGAGTCGGTGTCGGGATAGCCGACCGCGGTGATGTAGTTCGTCAGCGCGTCGAGCCACACGT
>JADLEG010000138.1 GCA_020846275.1 Alphaproteobacteria bacterium | reverse complement strand
CCTCGATCTTCTCGTCGCGGGCCAGCGCCTGCATGCGCGGCGACCACACCCAGTGCCCGCCGATCACGCGCCTGACCATGCCTTCGTGCGCGAAGCAGTTCATGCCGCGCGTCTTGCGGTCGCCGATCCCCAGCGCGTGGATGACCGAAAGGTCGCGCGGTCGGCCGGTCGACAGGAAGCGCTTCTCGACCGCGGCGAACAGGCAGGACGCTTCGACCAGCCCGCCGCCGCCGCCGATCAGGCCGACCGTGTCGCCGTCGCGGATCAGCGCCACCGCTTCATCCGCCGACATGAACTTGCTCTTGGGCATCGCCACCTACATTGGAGGATCGACCAGCGCCGCGCCATGCCTCATCAGGCCGCGCGCGACGACGCCGCGATGGATCTCGGACGTGCCGTCGAAGATGCGGAAGATCCGCGCGTCGCGGTAGAGGCGCTCGACCGGCAGGTCCTTGCAATAGCCCGATCCGCCGAACACCTGCACCGCGCGGTCGGCGACGCGGCCCAGCGTCTCGGCGGCCGAGACCTTGACCATCGAGATGGCCTCGCGCGCGTCCCGGCCGGCATCGATCAGTGACGCGGCGTGCAGCACCAGAAGCCGCGCCGACTGGATCTCGATCGCGCTGTCCGCCAGCATCTGCTGCACCATCTGGAACTCGCCGATCGGTCGGTCGAACTGGCGCCGCTCGCGGGCATGGCCGGTCATCATGCCGAGCAGGCGCGACGCCTTGCCCACGGCGCGCGCGCCGATATGGGCCAGGCGGATGCGGCCTAGCGTCTCGAGGGCGAGCTTCAGCCCCTGGCCCTCCTTGCCCAGCAGGTGCTCGGGCCCCAGGCGCAAATTGTCGAAGAACATCTCGACATGCGACGTGCCGGCCAGGCCCATCATCGGCTGGTCGCGGCCGATCGTGAATCCGGGCATGCCTTTGTCGACCAGGAACAGCGAGATGCCCTTGGCGCCCGCCGCCGGGTCGGTGACCGCCGACACGACGAAGAAGTCCGAGAACAGCCCGTCGCTGATGAAATACTTGCCGCCGTTCAGCACCCAGCTCTGGCCGTCGCGCACGGCGCGGGTCTTTATGCCGGCGGCATCGGAGCCGGCGCCGGGCTCGGTGAAGCAGACCGAGAAGGTGCGCTCGCCGCGCACCGCGGGCTTGAGCCAGCGCTCCTTCTGCGCGGGCGTTCCTTCCAGCAGCACCTCGTAGACATTGCCGAAGGCCCGGCGCACCAGGATGTCGGTCGCGTGGCCGAACTGCTCCTCCACAAGGCAGGTATCGACGGCCGACAGGCCGCCGCCGCCGTATTCCGCCGGGATGTTCATCGCGTAGAGGCCGAGCGCGCGCGACTTCGCGAAGATCGCCCGCGCCTTGTCGGGGTCGAAGCGGCGCGTCTGCTCGACCTCCTCCTCCAGCGGGATCAGCTCGGCGTAGACGAAGCGCCGCGCCGTGTCGACCAGCATGCGCTGTTCGTCGCTGAGCAGCAGGTTCATCGCGGCGCCCCAGTCAGGCCTTCGGCGCGGCCAGGTATCTGGATTCCAGGCCCTTCACGATGCCGAGCAGCGCGTCGATCGTGGGCGTCGGCACCCTGCGCTCGCGGCCCAGCTTCGCCACCGTGCCGTAGATGTAGTCGACCTCGGTCGGGCGGCGATGCTGCAAGTCGGCGTTGAGCGACGACTTGCTGGTGCCGGTGCCGCCGCCCGTGGGATCGGTCAGCTTCATCAGCACCGAACGTGCCTCGGTGGTATCCAGGTCGATGCCCTCCGTCCGCGCCACGGCGGTGGCCTCGTCGACCGCGCGGAACACCACGGTCTGCAACTCCGGCACCGCCATGATGTCCATCGAGCGCAGGTCGGTGACGCCGGAGAGCGCGCTGAGGCCCACGTTGCCAAGCAGCTTCTTCCACTTCTCGCGCTTGATATCGGCGCTGGCGCGGGTGTTGAGGCCATGGCGGGTGAAGGCCTCGGCGACGGCGGTGGCGCGGTCCGACAGCCCGCCCTTCATCTCGCCGACATGGGTCGGCAGGTCGCCGAAATTCCGCACCACGCCCGGCTGCTCGACCCGCCCGGCCTGGGCGGTGAGCCCGCCCATGACATTGGCCGCACCCAGCACCCCCGCCAGCGTCTCCTCGTTGCCCAGTCCGTTCTGGAAGCTGACCGCCACGGTCTGGCCCTTGAACAGGTGCTTCACGCCGGCGGCGGCGGCCGGGTTGGCGAAGGCCTTGCACTGGAACAGCACGATATCGGCCGAGTGGATGGTCGAGGGGTCGGTCGTGGCGTCGATCTTGATCGCGCGGTCGCCGCCAACGCCGACGATGCGCAGGCCCCGGGATTTGATGGCGTCGATATGCTCGCACCAGACGTCCACAAGCGTGACCCGCAGGCCCTTCTCGGCCATCAGCCCGCCGAACAGCCCACCCATGGCGCCGCCGCCGACGATCACGACCACCGGATTGGCCAAGCCCATGGCCGGTCTCACGAGGCCTTCAGGAAGGCGCGGACCTCGGCGTCGCCCATCTCCTTGCCGAGATAGGCCTCGATCACGCGGTGGTCATCCTTGATCGCGGCGGGCGCGCCCTCGGCGATTTTCTCGCCGTGCTCCAGCACGGTGACGGTGTCGCAGCTCTCCATTACGACCTTCAGGATGTGCTCGATGATGACCACGGTCAGCCCGTAGCGCTGCTTCAGCGCCAGGACCGTGCTCAGCAGCTTGTCGACGTTGACGGGCGACAGGCCGGCCGCCGGCTCGTCGAGCATCAGCAATTTCGGCCGCATCGCCATGGCGCGCCCCAGCGCCAGCAGGCGGCGCTGGCCGATCGAAAGCTCGCCGGCGGGAATCTCGGCGTAGTCGGTGAGCCCGATGAAGCCCAGCAGCTCCATCATCTCGTCCTTCAGGCGCCGCTCCTCGGTCCAGACCGAAGCACTGCCCAGCGTGGCCGCCGCGCTGCCATAGCGGACATGCGGGTGGTAGCCGATCAGCAGGTTCTCCAGCACGGACATCTGCGTGAAGATGCGCAGGAGCTGGAACGTGCGCGCGATCCCCCGCCGCGCGATCTCGTGCGACGGGTAGCCGGTGATGTCCTCGCCGGCGAAGACGATCCGCCCGCCCGGCTCGGCCTGGTAGACCCCGGAGATCAGATTGAACAGCGTCGACTTGCCCGATCCGTTCGGCCCGATGATCCCGCGGATTTCGCCCTCGCGGATCGACAGGTCCAGCTTGGATACGGCGACAAGCCCGCCGAACCGCTTGGACAGGCCGGTTACCTCAAGCAGCATTGGCCTTCGCCCTGCGGATGGCGACGAAGCGGCGCTTGGCCAGGTAGTCGTCGATCAGCCCGCCGATGCCGCGCGGCATGAACATCACCGTCAGCACGATGACCATGCCGAAGATCGCCATCTGGTACTGGTAGTAGTCGCGCGTCAGGTCGTAGATCACGGTGACGATCGCCGCGCCGATCACGCCGCCCCAGATATGGCCGAGCCCGCCCATCACCACCATCAGGAGGAGCGTCACCATCTCGGTGATGGTGTAGCTGTTGGGATGAAGGAAGCCCGGCGCCATGTGCGCCTGCAGGCTGCCGGCGCAGCCGGCGTAGAGCGCGCTGATCAGGAAGGCGAGCAGCTTGTACTTGCGCACGTTGATGCCGCAGGCCGCGGCGGCCAGCGAATCCTCGCGCAGCGCCTTGAACGACCGGCCGATGTCCGAGCGCAGGATGCAGAACGAGAAATAGATGCCGGCCAGCGCCAGCGGCATGACGATGTAGTAGTAGGCGATGTGATCGACGACCGGGCGGCCGAAGAAGACGGGCGGCGGAATGTCGCTGAAGCCGACCGCGGCGCCGAGATAGTCGGTGACGCCGATGGCGATGCGCACCGACTCGGCCAGTCCCAGCGTGGCGAGCGCGAGATACGCGCCTTCGAGCCTGAACGCCGGGATACCGACGATGGCGCCGACCAGGCCGGTGAACAGCGTCGCCGCGGGCAGCGCAAGCCAGAACGGAACGCCGAATTTCGCCGCGAACACCGCCGAGGCGTAGGCCCCGATCGCGGCCATCGCGTAGTGCCCGACCGTCACCTGGCCGGCGAAGCCCTTCACGATGTTCAGGCCGACGGCCAGGATCACGTTGATCAGGATCAGATTCAGAATGTAGTGGTGATACGCGTTGCGCGTGGCCCAGGGCAGCAGCAGCAGGAACAGCGCGCCGGCCACCCAGGGCAGGTGCAGCCGCGACCAGAGCGGCCGCGCCCCAAGGTCGCGCCGCACCGCATCGCCGGCCGAAATGCTTGCATCTTCCATCGCCAGGGCGTCTCGGTCGCTGCCGGGCATTCGCCGCTTCGCCGGCCGGAGACGGGTCCGGCCGGCGGCGGCGGTTCGGCGCGCTACTTCTTCAGGCCGAAATCGGCTTCGAAGCCGACGCGGGCCAGCACGCGCATCTCGTAGTCCTTGCCGCCCTTGGTGTACTCGACGAGGATCCCCGTGCGGTTCCCGTCGCGGCACTGCGGGGTCGGGTCGGCGCAGAAGTTGATCGGGCCCGAGGCCAGCCCCTGGTAGTCCTTGATGGTCGCGAACGCATCGCGGATCGCCTTGCGATCATCGGCCAGCGATGCGTCGGTCAGGGTCAGCTTGGCGCGGCTGAGCGCCAGCTTCACGAGCTGCGCCGTCTCGTAGGCCTGCGAGAAGTCGTGGTCCGGGCAGCGGACCTTGTATTTCTCCTGCACCATCTTCACGAATTCCTTCGCGATCGGACGCTCGTCGGTGCAGGAGAAGGCGGCGGCGAAGATCAGGCCCTTCACGGCGTCGCCCGCGAGTTCCGGGACCGGCGCGTTCGAGGCGGCGGAGGCCGAGACGCGGCGCACCTTCGAGGGGATGCCCACCTCGTAGGACTGCTGCGAGATGCGGGCGATCGCGTCGATCTGGCCGCCGATCGCCAGCACGTCGGGATTGAGCGACTTGATCTTCAGCAGGTGCGGGCGGAAATCCAGGTCGGTTTCCTGCATCTGGCCTTCGTAGAGCGGCTCGACCTTGTAGGTATCGGCCATGTAGCTCTTGTAGTCGCGCACGAAGGAGATGCCGGCGCCGTCGTTGGTGAACAGGTAGGCGACCTTCTTGCCGGCGTTCTCCGCCAGGTACTTCGCGTGCACCGCCGCGTAGAAGCGCTCGGCCACCGAGGTGCGGAAGATCCAGGCGCTGCCTTTCTGCGTGATCGTGGTGTTGGTGGAATGCGGGATGATCAGCGGGATCTCTTCCTTGGTCACGATGTCGACCATCGGCAAGGTCACCGAGCTGCAGGTCGACCCCATGATCAGGTGGACCTTATTCTGGTGGATGAAGCGGTTGGTGTTGGCCACGCCCTTGTCGGGCTTGCATTCGTCGTCGAGCAGAACGACCTCGATCTTCTGGCCTTTGATGCCGCCCGCGGCATTGACCGCCAACAGCTCGTCCTGGGCCATCTGGCCGTACTTGAACCCGTTCTCGACCAGCATGCGCAGCGTGATGCCGACGCGGATCGTGCCTTGCGCATCGGCGACGCCCGGGCGAAGGCTGAAGGCCAGGCCCAGGGCGAGGGCAAGGCAAAGACGGACGACGTAGGCGACCATGGTTTCCTCCCTTGGCGGCTTCCCCATTTTGTCTCGGGGAAACGGTTGCTTGTTCACGCTTGGCGTGATGTCATCTCCCTTTCCTGATATCCGGCCGGGCGGTGCTAGGCAAGTCGCCTGTAATCGCTGACATGCGGCCGCTTCCATACTAAGCGCGGACAACAAGGCGCGTCGGGCGGGGGGAATGCTCAAGATCGACAAGCTGGAGGGCGGCTACGGCAGCGTCCAGATCCTTAACGGCGTGTCGCTCGCCGTGGCCCGCGGCCAGATGGTGGCGTTGCTGGGCGGCAACGGCACCGGCAAGTCGACCCTGCTCAAGGCCATTTCCGGCCTGATAAAGCCCTGGCGCGGGTCGATAAGCTTCGACGGCGAGCGCATCGACGGCCTGCGGCCCGACCTGATCGTGCGGCGCGGCCTGGTCCAGGTGACCCAGGGCAAGGAAGCCTACCCGGCGCTTACGGTCGAAGAAAACCTTCGGCTGGGCGCCCATGTGCGCAAGGACCGGGCCGGCGTGCGGCGGACGCTCGAGCGGGTCTACGAGTACTTCCCAATTCTCGCCGACAAGCGCCGGCAGCATTCCGCCACGCTCTCGGGCGGTCAATTGCAGATGCTGTGCATCGGCCGCGGCATGATGTCCGAGCCCAAGATGATGCTGCTGGACGAGCCCAGCGCAGCGCTGGCGCCCCAGGTGGTGCTGGACATCTTCCGCATCATCGCCCGCATCTGCCGCGAAGGCATGACCCTGCTGCTGGTCGAGCAGAACGTGCGCATGGCGCTGCTCCTGGCCGAATACGGCTACGTGATCCGCGACGGCGTGGTGCATATCGAGGGCCCCGCCGACCGGCTGATCAGCGACGACAACGTGCGGCTGTCCTACCTGGGCGGCACCGTGGCCGACCGCGATGCGGCCATGAACCTGCGGCAATAGGCGGGGCGCGGCGATGCAGTACTTCCTGGACCTTCTGATCGTCGGCCTGTCGATCGGGATGGTCTACGCGCTGGTGGCGCTCGGCATCTCGTTCATCTATTCCGGCCTGGACATCGTCCATTTCGCCCATGGCGAGATCTACATGATCGGCGCCTTCATCGGGGTGATGCTGTTCAAGTACACCGGCATGAGCTATCCGGTCCTGCTGGTGGCCTCGATGATCCTGACCGGGCTGATCGGCGTCGCGATCGAGCGGATCTTCTATCGCCGGCTGACGCGCGCGGGCGGCGGCTACACCGTCGCCGGCATGGGCATGATCATCTGCGGCTTCGGCATGTCGATCGTGCTGCAGAACGTCGCCTATCTCATCTGGGGCGCCAAGCCGCTGCCCTTCCCGGTCTCCTTCGGCATGCCGCTGGAGCTCACCGACGCGCTGGTCCTGCCCCGATCCTATGTCTGGATCGTCGGGGTCGCGCTGGTGCTGATGGTGGCGTTGCACCTGTTCCTGAAGCACACGCGGCTGGGTCTCGCCGTCCGCGCGGTGGCCGCCAACAAGGAGATCGCCTACCTGATGGGCATCAACGTGCCGCTGATGATCTCGGTCCTGTTCGGCATCGGCTGCGCGCTGGCCGCCGCGGCGGGCGTGCTGGTCGGCCCGATCAACTACGTGCAGGTCCTGATGGGGATTGGAATCCTGATCAAGGCCTTCGCCGCGGCGGTGGTGGGCGGCTTCGGCAACCTGCCCGGCGCGGTGCTGGGCGGCCTGCTGGTCGGCATCACGGAAAGCCTCGGCGCCGGCTACCTCAGCGGCAGCTACAAGGACATCTACGCCTTCATCCTGCTGATCGTCGTGCTGATGGTGCGGCCGGCCGGGATCCTGGGCGTCAGCGTCAAGGCGAAAGCCTGACCTCGAGCACGGCCAGGTCGGCAAAGCGCGCGACGAAATGCTGGCCGGCCGCGATCGGCGTGGGCAGGGTGAGCGAGCCTGTGGACACATAGTCGCCCGACCTCAGCCCGATGCCGCGCGCCGCCAGGTCGTTGACCAACTCGGCCGTGATGACCGCCGGGTCGCGCCGCATCTCGCCGCTATAGACTTGGATCGGCGCGCCGCCGTCGATCCGCGGCTCGATCGGCAGGCGGTCGAAATCGATCTCCTTCCAGTCCTTGATCGCCGGCCCGAACACGAAGGCGCCGCCGCCGCCATTGTCGGCGATCGTGTCGAAGGTGCGTGGGGGGCGCCCGCCCGTGCCGGGGGTGTAGCGGCTGCCGGCGATCTCGATCGCGGGATGGAAAACCAGCGCCTCGAGGATCGACTGGCGCGTCTGCTTCGGTCCCGTGGCAGGCAGATCGCACACCACGCGGAAGCCGAACTCGCATTCCACCTTGTGCCCGGTGCCGAAGCGCCGCCCGGGGATCGTCGCAGGGCTATGATACAGGCGCGAGGCGAACAGGCGGCCGGGGATCGGCCCGTCATGGCCTTCGAAGCGCTGGACCGCTTCGATTGCCGCCCCCACTTTCCAGCCCACGATTTTCTCGCGAAGCAGCGCGGCAATCTGGTCCTGCACCGCGTAGGCCTCGGCGCGCGTGGCGGGCGCGTCGCGCTGGGCGGGCAGGTCGATGGTGCCGCCATCGCGCCAGCACTTCGCCAGCGCCTGGGCCAGGCGTTCGATCTTGTCGCTCGTTCCCACGCCTCCCCCTCGCTTCACGTAGCGGTCTCGTAGCGTTCCTTGACCACGCGCACCACTTCGTCGGGGTCGCGCTTCCACCAGTTGCGCGCGGAGAAGATCTCCACCTCGTCCCAACCAGTGTAGCCCGCCTTCTCGACCATGCGGCGGAAACCCTTCAGGTCGATCACGCCGTCGCCCATCATGCCGCGGTCCAGGCGCAGGTCCTGGGTGTCCACCAGCCAGTCACTGAGATGGAAGGCCAGGATGCGCTTGCCGGCCCGCGCGATGCCCTGCTCCAGCTCCGGGTCCCACCACAGCGCGTAGGTGTCGACCGCGATTCCGACCACGTCCTCCGCCGCGACCGCATCGCACCATTCGTTGGCGAGCTTGATCGTGCTGAGGACCGAGCGGTGCGCACAGATCATCGGGTGCAGCGGTTCCAGCGCGATCTTGACGCCGATGGCGCGGGCGTGCGGCACCAGCTTGGCCAGGCCCTCGACCGCGCGGGCGCGGGCGGCCTTGATGTCCTTGTCGCGCGGATCGACGCCGCCGGCGACGAAGACGACCGACGGCGCCTTGATGGCGGCCGCCTCGTCGAAGACGCGCCGCGCCTCGTCCAGCGCCTTGGCGGCCTCCCCCTTGTCGGCCGAGGTGATAAGACCGGCGAAGCTCAAGCCCGTGGCAGCGATGCCGGCGCCGTCCAGCACCTTGGCGGCCTCCTTGGTGCCGAGCTCGGCCAGCTTGTCGCGCCACACGCTGAACCCGCTCAAGCCCGCGCGGGCCGTGCCTTCGATCGCCTGGCGCAGGTTCCACTGCTGCATCACGGTGGCCTGGTGGATCGACAGGCGCTTCAGGTCGGGCATGTCGGCTTCTTCCTAGTAGGTGGCGCGGCCGCCCGACAGGTCGAACACCGCGCCGGTGGTGAAGCTGCATTCCGGGCTGGCGATCCAGGCGACCATGGCGGCCAGCTCCTCGATCTTGGGGAAGCGCCCCATCGGGATCAGGCCGCGGCAGAAATCGATGTGCTCCTGCGTCATTTCCTTGAACAGGTCGGTCTCGGTCATGACCGGGGCGATGGCGTTGACCAGCACGCCGCTGCCCAGCAGGTCCTTGGCCATCGACTTGCACAGGCCGATCACGCCGGCCTTCGAGGCGGAGTAGGCGGCGATGTTGCCGTTGCCTTCCTTGCCGGCGATCGACGCCACCGTGACGATCCGCCCGTAGCCGCGCGCCCGCATGT
>JADLEG010000137.1 GCA_020846275.1 Alphaproteobacteria bacterium | reverse complement strand
AGACTGATAAGTGGTCTGTGGGCAGGCGATGCCGACGTATCGCTCTTCCACCAGCAGCGAAGAGCATGAGTTTGAGCCTTTCGATCGCCAAATCTCCGAGTAAAGAACTAGGCCACTCCGCCGCACGTGCGCTGTCGCGCGCGGGCGGGGTTCGTGCGCGTATCGTGCCGGCGGCGTACCGCATGCCGCCTCAACTGGCTTCATGGACCTCCGTTTCAGACTTCAGCGAGTAAGGACCGATTTTAATGTCTAACAGCAAGCTTTTCGTCGGCAATCTTCCCCACGCCCACACCAGCAATGATCTGGAACAGATGTTCGCCCCCTTCGGGACGGTGAAATCGGCCCAGGTGATCCAGGACCGCATGACCGGCCAGTCGCGCGGCTTCGGGTTCGTGGAAATGGAAACCGCGGACCAGGCCGAGGCGGCGAAGGCCGCGCTCAACGGCTCCGTGGTCGGCGGCCGCACCCTGACGGTGAACGAGGCGCGTGAGCGCACGCCCGGCGGCTTCGGCGATCGTCCGCGCGGTCCGCGCGGCGGCGGCGGTGGCGGCTATGGCGGCGGCGGCGGTGGATATGGCGGCGGCGGCGGTGGCTACGGCGACCGTGGCGGCGGTGGCGGCGGCTATGGCGATCGCGGCGGCGGCGGCGGTCGCGGCGGCTACGGCGGTGGCGGCGGTGGTGGTGGTTACGGCGACCGCCCGCGCGGCCCGCGTGGCGGCGGTGGCTACGGCGGCCGTTAGGCGCCTCGCTTCATCGCAGATACGATGCGAGCCGGCCGGGTCATTCCCGGCCGGTTTCGTTTTTGCGGAACAGCAGATTGGCATAGGCCTGGGGATGCGACAGGTCGATCCGCGCCAGCGCCGCGACGCCATCGAGCGCACGCAGGTGGTCGGGCCGTTCGCGCTCGATCACCGCCAATCGATAGCCAAGCGCCAGCATGCGTTCGACCAGGGCCATCGGGTCGGCGCCCATCGCGCGGATCCCGTGCGGCCAGAATTCGACGAGCACGACCGGATGGTCGCGCGCCAGAACCCCCGCGGCGCCGGCCAGCACGCCGGCCTCGGCGCCCTGCACGTCGATCTTGATGAAATCCACGCGGCGGCCACCGAGGCTGGACGCGGCATAGGCGTCGAGCGTGGCGACCGCGACGTCCTGCGCGCCGGCCGGCGCCAGCACGTTGGCCGCGGCAAGCGAATGGCCGCCGCGATTGGCGCGGTCGCGATGCAGCGCCAATCGGCCCGGGGCCGACCCCAGCGCCAGGCGCTCGGCCGTCGCGTTGCCGAGCCGGTTGAGCGCTAGGTTGGCGGCCAGCGCGGCGTGGTTCTCGTCGTCCGGCTCGAAGGCGACGACGCGGCCCTGCGGCCCCACGGCGAACGCCGCCACCATCGCGTAGTGCCCGATATTGGCGCCGACATCGACCATCGTCATGCCGGGCTTCAGGTGCCGCAGCATGATCGCGGTCTCGATCGGCTCGTACTGGCCGCGGTGTAGGATGGCGCGCGCGATATCCTTGCGCTTCTTCGGGTCGACCCACAGGCGATAGCGCTGCGTGCGCATCACGAAGGGCGCCTGCGGCGCCGTGGCATAGAACAGCATCTTCCACAGCGCGCGCACCGCGCCGCCGCCGGCGATCGCCGGGGTCGGGTAGCGGTCGGCGATCCACTGGAACAGGGCGGTGCGCGGGTCGGTCATCGCCGGGCGAACGCCCATTCCAGCAAGGCGTTCTGCGCATGCAGCAGGAATGCCTTTGCCTCGACGACACGGCAGGCGGGATGGAGCATGGCGTCGCGCGACACCTCGCGCCCCCGCGCCACCGGCGGGCACGGCAGGAACAGCGCGCCGGGCCTGAGCCGGTCGAGCACGCCGTCGGTCACTTGGTAGGGCCGCAATTCCGCTTCGTCCGCATCGCGCGGCCAGGAATCGGTGATCAGCACATCGGCATCGGCGATCGCGCCCAGCTCGGCGGTGGCAAGGAAGCGCGGGGTCTGCAGGGCCGGATCGCGCACCTGCCATCGCGCGGGAAAAACCTGGGTCACTTCGATCGGCAGCACGTGCGCGGCTTCGACCCACGACCGCAGGATGTTGTCGTCGGCCGCCACGCCCACGACCTTCAGCCCGTCGATGCCGCCGCGCACGCGATGGACGAAGCTCAGGTCGCCGAGCGTCTCGCAGGGGTGGTTGGCGCGCGTGCGCGCGTTGATCACCGGCGCCCGGGCGGCATCCGCCAGCGCGCGCATCGCCGCCAGTTGCGGCGTGCGCGCGACGATGCCGTCCACCCAGTTGTCGAGATAGGCCGCGAGATCGGCCACGGCCTCGGCCCCGCCGAGCGTGATCGGCGCATGGACGCAGCATCCGGCCATCGCCTGGATGCCGAGGTCGAACGCCGTCGTGTTCCGCCAGCCGCCGTCATCAACGATGAGCGCGATCCGCCTGCCCGCGAGGCATGCGGGCATGCCACGCTCGGCCCAGAAATGCGCCATCGCCCCCGCGCGCGCGATCAACGCCGTCAGCACGTCGCCCGTGTGATCGTTGAGCGCCAGAAAATCCCGCCCGCGGTCCTGGATCATGCCTGTTTCCGGCGCCGCGCCGGCGCGGCGAATCACAAGGGCGTACCATAGACCGTGGGATCGAAGCGCTCCATCGACCATTCCGGCCGGACCAGCGGCTTGAAGCCGAACTGCGCATAGAGCCCGTGCGCGTCGCGGGTCGCCAGCAGCCAGCGCCGGAAGCCCTGCAGATCGGGATGCGCCTGGATCGCCGCCATCAGCTGCTTCGAGAGACCCTGGCCGCGCCAGGCCGGCAGGACGAACACGTCGGCGACATAGGCGAAGCTCGCATGGTCGGTCACCACGCGCGCGAAGCCGGCCTGGGCCCCGTCCGCGGCATAGGCGCCGAAGCACAGCGAATGGTCGATCGCACGCTCGACCCGCTCGCGCGGGATGCCCTTGCACCAGTAGGCGTCGTGATGCAGGAAGCGGAAGATCGCCTCGCGGTCCAGCAGCGCGGGATCGGTGCTGACGCGGAATTCGCCGACGGTCAGGCTGAAGGGCGTCGCGGCGGCGGCAAGCTCAGCCATGGGTCATGCCGGCCTTCGGCCGGGCCCGGGTCACGCCGGCCTTCGGCCGGGACCGGTCAGGCGGCGCGGGATTTGCGTCCGCGAACCGACCTCCAGGGCCGGATCTCGCCGCCGGTGCCGGCCAGCGCGCCGGACGCGAGCTCGCGCACCAGCAGCCGCTCCGGCACCTCGCCCGGCATGAACAGCCCGTGCGACCTGGCCGGCGCGAAGCCGAAGCGGCCATAGTAGCCGAGGTCGCCCACAAGCAGCACGATCCGATGCCGCGCCCAGGCCGCCATGTCGAGGCCCTGGCGCATCAGCGCGCCGCCGATGCCGTTGCCCTGCAGCTCGGGTGCTACGGCCAGCGGCCCCAGCAGCAGCGCGGGCTTGGCGCCGAGGCCCAAGGTGCGGCCGTCGATCGTGATCGGCCAGAAGCGCAGCGTGCCCAGCAGCCGCCCGCCCTCGCCCGCCGCGGGCGCGCGCGCCACCAGCTTCAGCGCGTCGACGGGCGCCACGCCCTCGCGGAAGCGGTAGGAGGTCTTCGATTCCCGGTTGGCGCCGAAGGCCTGGTCCAGCAGGCGCTCGATTTCGGGCCCGTCCTCGGGCCGCTCGGTGGTGATCTGGTACATGGGCAGAGTCCTCGGGTGGAACGACGAAACGACGGCACGAACCTCCGGCGCATCAGCGCCAGCCGTCGTCGGACCTAGGGGGATAAAGCGTGGGTTGGACGCAAAAAGGCTCGACGAACGGTCTAGGGCTGGGCGCCCAAACCCGTACGTCGTCGTCGTTCGATCCTGCGGAACCAGGTAGCCATAAACCGACCGATACTGGAATCGGCCTGGGCTGTCAACGATTTATCTTGGGTTCAGCTTTTCACCGCGCCCGCCGTCAGCCCGCCGACCATGTAGCGCTTGAACGTGTAGTAGATCGCCACCGGCGGCAGGGCGTAGATCAGGCCGGTCGTCATCAGCAATTCCCAGGGCGAGTCGTCGGCGGCGAGGAAATTGCCGAGGGCCACGGCCAGCGTGATCTTGGTGTCCTTGCTGAGCAGAAGAAACGCGTAGAGATATTCGTTCCAGGCCAGCAGCAGCGCGTAGGTGCCAATGGCCACCAGCGAGGGCGTCATCAAGGGCAGGTAGACCAGGCGGAAGACCTGCAGCGCGGTGGCGCCGTCGACCATCGCCGCCTCGTCCAGCTCGTAGGGCAGCTTGTCCGAGGCCTGCTTCAGGACCCAGATCGCATAGGGGCTGGCGATCGTGACCATCGCCAGGATCAGCGCCCATTGGCTGTTGAGCAGCCCGTAGACGCCCATGGTCTTGTACATCGGCACGGCCAGGAACGCGGCCGGGATGAAGTAGGTGAACAGCGAGAGGTTCATGATCGCCCGCCCGCCCTTGACCTTGAGCCGGCTGATGGCGAAGGCGGCGCCGGTCGCCACCATCAAGGTCAGGACGCCCACGGCGACCGCGATCAAGACCGAGTTCCACAGCTGCAGCCAGAAGTGATTGAGGTAGTGGTGCTGCTCGCTGAACACGGTCGAGAAATTGCGCAGCGTCGGGTTGTCGGGCCACAGATGCCCGGCGAAGGCCGATTCCTTGGGCGAGATCGAGAACAGGAACAGGTGGTAGATCGGGATCATGGTCCACAGGAAGACCGGGATGCCGACCAGGATCAGCCCGGCTTCGGTCATCATGCTGCGGGCATTGAACCGCGTCATTTCGACAGCCGCTTCATCATGAAATAGACCATCGGCAGGATCAGCGGCATCGCGAACACGATGGTGGCGATCGACAGGTCGACGCGATCGAGCCGGAGATAGCGGATGCCCAGCGTCGCCAGCACATGCGTGAGGTCCGCCGGCCCGCCGCCCGTCAGCAGGTAGACGCTGTTGAAATCGCCCAAGGTCCAGATCATCGAAAGGATGGTGCAGGTCAGGTAGAGCGTCTGCATCGACGGCCAGGTGATGTAGCGGAACTTCTGCCAGCGCGAGCAGCCGTCGACCGCCGCCGCCTCGTAGATGTCGGCCGGGATCGCCAGCCGCCCGGCCATCAGGATCAGGGTCCAGAACGGCAGCGACTTCCAGACATGCACGAGGATCGCCAGCGACAGGCCGAGCGTCGGGTCGTTCAGCCAGTTCGGCCCGTCATCGGTGGTCAGCCGGAAGATGATCTGGTTGATGATCCCCCATTCCGGATTGAGCATGAAGCGGAACGACAGGATGGTCGGGATCGACGGCATCGCCCAGGGGATGATGAAGATCACCGACAGCCACTTGATCCACCACCGGGCCTGCACGAAGAAGCCGGACAGCATCAGCGCCACGACCATCTTCAGGTTGATGCCGATGACGAGGAAGATCAGCGTGTTGACGACGGCGCCGAAGAAGATCGGATCCTCGAACAGCGCCTCGTAGCTGGCGGGATGGCGCGCCAGCCACAGGCCATAGCACACGGGATAGAGCACGAAGACGAGGAAGACGAGGACGTAGGGGGCGACGAAGATGATGCCCCAGACCTGCCAGGGAGTGAGGAATGGCGCCCGCTGGACAACCGCGTTGGCGGGAAGCGCTACTGCCGTCATCGCGACCTCGTTTCCGGCGCGGCCGCTCCCGCCGACGCAGGAGCGGCCTTAAGCCCGGAACGCGCGGGTCAGCCCGCGACCTGCTTGATGCGGGCGATCATCTCGTCGACCGCCTTCTCCACCGGCACCTTCTCGTTGACCACGCGGTTCATCGCCTTGGCCCAGACGTTCTCGTTGTTCAGGATGGTAAATTTGTAGTTCTTCGTAAACTCGAACGTGACGGTGCCGGCCTTGAACTGCGTGTAGACCGCCTTGCGATGGCGGTCCTGCTGCCAGAACGCGCTTTCCTGCGCCGTCTTGGTGACCGGGAACCAGCGTCCCAGGGCGCCTTCGACATAGGGCGTCAGATTCTCCTCCTGCAGCAGGAAGGCGACGAACTCCTTCGCGCGCTTCTTGTTCTTCGATTCGGCGAAGACGTGGCCGACCTTTACCGCCGCGCGATAGACCATCGGCTTGCCGTCCGGCTTGTTGGGGAAGCCGGCGGTGGCGATGTTCTGGTCGTAGTTCTTCTTCGCCGCGTCGCGCTCGGCCTGCGGCAGGGTCGCGTTGTTGGCATCGTCCAGCCACTTGGCCGCGATCGAGATCGTGGCGTTGTGCGTGATCACGGTCGTCTTGTTGTGGAAGGCGACGTTGTTGTCGGGGTCCTTCCAGCTCGTCGCCGACGGCGGCACGCAGCCCTTGACGTAGGGATCGGTGTAGTCGCGCAGCGCGCCCACCAGCCCCTGCTTCACCTTGGGATCGTCGACCAGGAGCTTGCCGCTGTCGTCCACCAGCTTGACGTTGTAGGCATCCATGAAGGTCAGGAACGAATAGAACGAGTCGCTGGAGTCGACGCCCATCGGCTGGCCCAGCGAATAGATGCGCGAGTTGGTCTTGGCGCGATAGCCCTTCTGGACCTTGTCGCACCAGAAGGTCCAGTAGCCCTTCCAGTCCTTCGGGATGTCGGTTTCCTTGAAGCCCGCCGCGTTCAGCATGTCGATCCAGTACTGGATGTGCATGGTCTGCTGCTTCAGCGGGAAGGCGTAGTAAGCCTTCTTCTTCGTCTTGTCGTTGTAGAGGAACGTCGTCTCGACCGTATTCGGCGCGAAGCTGCCCTTCAGCGGCTCGATCACGTCCGAGATGTCCTCGAGCTTGCCGTCGAAGGCCCACTTGCCGGCGACCTGGAAGTCGTAGACGTCGGCATAGGCGACGTCGGGCGGCGTGCCCGCGTCGAGCGCCGAGACCGTCTTCGGGATCATGTCCTGCACGGGATATTGCGACAGGTCGACCTTGACCTTGGTCTTGTCCTCGAACTTCTTGATCGCGGCGAACAGCGCGTCGTCCTCGGACTTGTAGAACCCCTTGACCCACCAGACGGTCAGCGT
>JADLEG010000136.1 GCA_020846275.1 Alphaproteobacteria bacterium | reverse complement strand
TTCGCGAAGATCGTTCGAAAGGGCTCGTGTCATCAATGCTGGCCTCCTTCCAGTCAGCATCTTGAATCACAAAACCGCTCCAACCGGAATCCCCTTCCGATTCAAACAATCAATGAAATGATCTAGCCCCTATTCCGGCACGCCCGCCTTCTCCAGCCCGGCGATGAAGATGTCGCGATGGGCGAAGGGGGAGAGGTTCCGGCGCAGCACGCCGAGGCGCAGCGGCGGGCCGATGCGGTTGCGCGCGGCGATGTATTCCTCGGCCTCGGCCTTAAGCCCCAGATGGCCGCAGCAGCTGATCAGCGTGTTGTAGTGGCCGGCGTATTCCGCGAAGGCGGCGACCGAGCGGCGTAGGAACGGCAGCGCCTCGGCGAAGCGGTGCGCACCCAAGAGCGCCAGCCCGTGAATCGTCGTGTAGAACCCGGCGAAGCTGTCGATCGGGCTGAGGTCGAGGGCCTGGCGGGTTTCCGCGATCGCCTGGTCGAAGCGCCCGGCGCGTAGGAGCGCCCAGCCATAGGCCATGTGGCCGAGCGCGAAGGCGGGATTGAGGACGAGCGCCTCGGCAAGCTCGCCCAGCGCCCGGTCGTGCTGGCCGTCGGTCGACAGGCACAGGCCCGCGACCATCCGCGCCCAGGGATCGGCGGGATCGAAGGACAGCGCGTCCTGGGCATGCAGCCCGGCCTGGCGATAGCCGGCGCGGGTGTCGGGGTACCAGTAGCAAAGCGCGCTCCAGTAGGTCGCCCAGCCGAGCAGCGCATGGGCGCGGGCATAGCCCGGCTCCATCGCGATCGCCTGGCGCAGCAGGTCCTGCGCCTCCTGGTTCTGGCGATGCTCGACCTTGTTGATGAGGCCGAGCGCGCGCACCGCCAGTCCCCAGGCGTCGATGCTCGCGGCCTCCTTGCCCGCCGCGCGAAAACCTTCCTCGGCGTAGAGATGGGGCTCGACCGCCGCCACCACGTGCTCGGTGATCTCGTCCTTGACGGCGAACAGGTCTTCGAGCTGGCGGTCGTACTTCGCCGCCCAGATATGGTTGCCGGTGCCGGCGTCGATCAGCTGGCCGGTGATGCGGATGCGCTTGTCGGCCGTGCGCACGCTGCCCTCGAGCACGTAGCGCACGCCAAGGTCGCGCGCGACCGCGCGCACGTCGGTCGCCCGGCCCTTGTAGGTGAAGGTCGAATTGCGCGCGATCACGAACAGCCAGGTGAAGCGCGCGAGCGCGGTGATGATGTCCTCGGTGATGCCGTCGGCGAAGAAGTCCTGGGCCGGATCGCCGCCCATGTTGGTGAAGGGCAGCACCGCGATCGCCGGCTTGTCGATCGGGCGCGGCGCGCCGCCCGGCGCGGCGGCGGACGCCGGCGGGGCGACGGGCGGCACATCCAGCATCGCACGCAGGCCGAGCCCGGTATAGCCCTCGGCGATCGAGAGCGTGCGGTCCGAGAACAGCCCGGTCAGCAGCTTGTCGACGGTGGACTTGCCGAGCCGTGTGCGATGCGCGAACTCGTCGCGCGAGATGCGCTCGCGGGCGATGTAGTCCTTGATCGCGGCGGCGATCCGCCTCTTGCCGTCCATGGTCGACCTGCTCCGACGCGGATGGCGGTGGAAACCCCGGGGGATCGTTCCAGGAAAGTTCCGGAAAGAATTGAATAGTGCCGCGGAAAGCCTCGCGGATTACAAACCGCGCCTCGTTATTGCCCCGCACGGTCAGCGAAGGTTTATCCCCATGCGCACGATGCTTGTCAACGCAGCCCTGCTCGCCATGTCCGTCCTCGCCATATCCGTCCCGCCGGCCGAGGCCCAGGACCGGGTGAAGCGCGGCGAGTACCTAGTGGGAATCATGGACTGCACCGGCTGCCATACGCCGGGGGCGCTGATCGGCAAGCCCGACCAGGCGCTGAGCCTGTCCGGCTCGGATATCGGTTTCGCGATTCCCGAGCTGGGCGTGTTCTACCCGCCCAACCTGACGCCGGACCGCGAGACGGGGATTGGCGAATGGAGCGAATCCGCGATCGTCGCCGCCGTGCGCACCGGCGTGACGCCCAGCGGACGCATCCTGGCGCCGGTCATGCCCTACCACAGCTACGGCCGCCTGACCGACGCCGATGCGCAGGCGGTGGCCGCCTACCTGAAGAGCCTGAAGCCGGTCCGCCACAAGGTGCCGGCACCGGCCGGCCCGTCGGAGAAGCCGACCGCGCCCTATCTGACGCTTGCCGTTCCCTGATGAGCGGATGCGGGAGGGAAACGACCGTGCTGGACGAATTCGCCTCGGCGCGGACCGGACTGTTCGCCGCCGCGCAATACACCGAGCCGCCGCGCGATTTGCGCCGCGCGCTCGCCTCGCAGCTCGCCGGCCTGGCGGTCTACGCCACGATCGTGCTGGCCATGGCGGCCTTCGGCTGAGGGGCGTCGTGCGCCTCTGCTGAGGGCGTGCGCCTGGGCGCGCGAGCGTTGTAGGCTCGTTCCGCACCGGAACGGGGGAACGCGATGCCGAAAGGCGCCTATCTGCTCGCCATCGACCAGGGCACGACCAGCAGCCGGGCGATCGTGTTCGACGCCGCGTTGAAGCCCCTGGGCACCGGCCAGCGCGAGTTCCGCCAGATCTTCCCGGCCGACGGCTGGGTCGAGCACGACGCCGACGAGATCTGGGACAGCGTGCGCGCGGTCTGCCGCGAGGCCCTGCGGGCCGCCGGCATCGACGCTGCCGCGCTGGCGGGGATCGGCATCACCAACCAGCGCGAGACCACCGTGCTGTGGGAGCGCGCGGCCGGCCGGCCGGTCGCCAACGCGATCGTCTGGCAGGACCGCCGCACCGCCGCGCATTGCCAGCGGCTGAAGGACCAGGGGCACGAGGCGATGGTCCGCGACAAGACCGGCCTGGTCCTCGACCCGTATTTCTCCGCCACGAAGCTTGCCTGGCTGCTCGACAACGCCCCCGACGCGCGCCGGCGGGCCGAGAAGGGCGAGCTCGCCTTCGGCACGGTCGACAGCTTCCTTCTGTGGCGGCTGACCGGCGGCAAGGCCCATGCGACCGACGCCACCAACGCCTCGAGGACCCTTCTGTTCGACATCGGCCGCCAGCAATGGGACGACGACCTGCTCGGCCTGTTCGGCGTGCCGCGCGCGGTACTGCCGCGGGTGCTGGACTCGGCCGCCCTGTTCGGGGTGGCGCAGGCAAGCATCCTGGGCGCGGCGGTGCCGGTGCTGGGCATCGCCGGCGACCAGCAGGCCGCCGCGATCGGCCAGGCCTGCTTCCAGCCGGGTGCGGTCAAAAGCACCTATGGCACGGGCTGCTTCGTGCTGGTCAACACGGGCGAACGGATCGTGCCGTCGCGCCACGGGCTGATCGCGACCGTCGCCTATCGCCTGGGCGGCCGCGCGACCTATGCGATCGAGGGCAGCATCTTCAACGCCGGCTCGGCCGTGAAATGGCTGCGCGACGACCTGGGGCTGATCCGCGACGCGGCCGAGACCGAGACCCTAGCGCGCTCGATCGCCGATACCGGCGGGGTCTACCTGGTGCCGGCCTTCACCGGCATGGGCGCGCCCTGGTGGGATCCCCAGGCGCGCGGCGCGCTGCTGGGCCTGGCGCGCGACAGCGGCGTCGCACAGATCGCCCGCGCGGCGCTCGAGGCGGCCTGCTACCAGACCTGCGACCTGATCGCGGCGGTGCGCGAGGACGGCATGGGCGAGCTCAAAGGCCTGCGCGTCGACGGCGGCATGGCGGTGAACGACTGGGCCATGCAGTTCCTGGCCGACATGCTGGACCTTCCGGTCGAGCGGCCGGTGGTGACCGAAACCACCGCGCTGGGGGCGGCGTCGCTGGCGGGGCTGCAGGCGGGGATTTTCGCGTCGCCGGACGAGGTGGCGGCGGCCTGGCGGCAGGGACGCCGCTTCGAGCCGGCGATGGACGGGGCGGCGCGCGAGCGCCTGCTCAAGGGCTGGCGAACGGCGGTCGGGCGCGTGCTTTCGGCACGCGCCCGATGACCACCAGGTAGAGACCGGACGAGGCGCGCTAGCGGAACAGGCTGAGGATCGAGCTTTCGCTCTGCGCCGCGAGGCTCAGCGAGTTGATGCCGAGCTGCTGGCGGGTCTGCAGGGCCAGCAGGTTGGCGCCTTCCTGGTTCGTGTCGGCGAGCGTCAGCTTGTCGGCGCCCTCCGACAGCGTGTTGACCATCGAGGTCAGGAAGTCCAGCCGGGTCTGCAAGAGCGTGGTCTGCGAGCCCAGCGACGAGGCCGCGGTGCGCAGCTGCCCCAGCGCGCTGGAGTATTCGTCGAGGTCCGAGTTGATGTCGCCGACCGTGCCCCAGTTGTTGCTGGCGGTCGAGATGTTGGCGCCAAGGTTTGCCGCCGACAGGTTGGTGCCGGTGACGGTCAGCTCGACCGTGGCATCCTCGTTGAAGTTGACCTGCAGGTTGTCCGGCGTCGCCTTGATCAGGTTGACGCCGTTGTAGCTGGCGTCGTTGATCAGGTTGTCGAGCTGGGAGGCAAGCTGCTGGGCCTGGTTGGCGAGCGTCGAGCGCTCGCTGGCCGAGGTCGCGTTCTTCGCCGCCGAGGCGAGGCCCTTGAGCTGCTCGACGATCTTGCTCGCGCTTTCGATGCCGGTCAGCGCCGCCTTCAAGGTCTGGATCGACTGGTCGATGCCGTCCTTGATCTGCGACAGGTCGTTGGCGCGGAAGTTCAGCGAGCGCGACTGGAAATAGGCCGACGCGTCATCGAGCGCGCTGTTGACCTTGAGCCCGGTCGCCAGGCGCTCCTGCGTGCGGCCGATCAGCTTGGTGGTGCCTTGCAAGGCCACCAAGTTCGCCCGCGACGACGCGGACAGTTTGACTTCTTCTGCCATGATACGTGCTCCGGTTCCCTTCGCTGGTGGTCTGGTCGGGATTCTGTCCCGACGATCGGTGTAGCAAGTCCCTTGCCAGCGTCTAACTCATTGTAATTGCGTCAATTTCCTCGACCGCGAGCCGCGTGGCCGGCAATTCTTGCCGTATTGCCGCTGGAGCCGGGAACCAAGCTGCCGGGCCGGCGGCGGGCGCCGCGACGGGCCGCGCGCCGCCCCTTCGACGCGGAACGGCCGACGGGCTTGCGCCCGCCGGCCGTTTCCTTGCTGCCCCCCGGGAAGAACGGACGGCTTGCTACTGGAAGAGACGCAGGATCGCCTGCTCGCTCTGCGCGGCGAGGCTGAGCGAGTTGATGCCGAGCTGCTGGCGGGTCTGCAAGGCCAGCAGGTTGGCGCCTTCCTCGTTGATGTCGGCCAAGGTCAGCTTGTCGGAGCCTTCCTTCAGCGTGTTGACGATGTCGTTGACGAAGTCGAAGCGCGTCTGCAGCAGCGTGTTCTGCGAGCCGAGCGTGGCCGCCGCGGTGCGAAGCTGCCCCAGCGCGCTGACGTATTCGTCGAGGTCGGCGTTGACGTCGCCGACCGTGCCCCAGTTGTTGGTGGCGGTGGAGATGTTGTTGCCGAGATTGGCGGCCGCGAGGTTCTGGCCGACGATGGTCAACTCGAAGGTCGCGTCCTCGTTGAAGTTGACCTGCATGTTGTCCGGCGTCGCCTTGATCAGGTTGAGGCCGTTGTAGCTGGCGTCATTGATCAGGAGGTCGAGCTGGGCGGCGAGCTGCTCGGCCTGGTTGGCGAGCTGCGAGCGCTCGGCGGTCGAGGTGGTGTTCTTCGCCGCGGCGGCCAGGCCCTTGATCTGCTCGACGATCTTGGTCGCCGATTCGATGCCGCCCACGGCGGCCTTCAGGGTCTGGATGGCCTGGTCGATACCGTCCTTGACGCTGCTCAGGTCGGCGGCGCGGTTGGTCAGCGCGCGGGCCTGGAAGAATGCCGAGGCATCATCGAGGGCGCTGTTGACCTTCTGACCGGTCGACAGGCGTTCCTGGGTCCGCCCGATCAGCTTGGTCGTATTCTGCAGCGACAGCAGATTCACCCGCGTCGATGCGGTAAGCTTTACTTCCTGAGCCATGGTTCGTGCTCCGAGTGCAGTGACACGTCTTCACGTGGTTTTACTGGCCCCGCCCTCATCGCAAGCGCCGTGCCACCGACTAAGGCACTGAATTACATGATATTCTCATGGTTAAGGCCGCCACGGGCCTCGGCCGATATTGACCGGGCCGCCGGGCGATGGGGAAGAAACTGCCGGGCTTTTAGCGAAAAGGGCGGCAATTCCGCCCCTCGCCGTTACGATTTTGCGAAGTCCGCCAGCAGGGTGCAGCTCACGTCGCGGAACACCTTGGTGAACTGCCGGTATTCGTCCCAGACCGAATAGACGTCCAGGGTAGCGCCGTTGGCGAAGGCGAAATGGGCGTAGTTGCGGGCCCGGTGGCGCTGGCCGAACAGGAATTCCGGCTCGTTCAGCACCCGGACGGTCTCGGGTTCGCCGACCTGGCCCTGCAGCCGTTCGACCATCGCGATGAACAGGGCCCGGCAATCGACGTATTCCTTCGCCTCCGCCGCCAGCAGGTTCTCGTTGACGATGCGCTCGACCCGGCCCTGGCCGTTGAACAGCACGCGCAGCCGGAAGCGGCTGGCCGCCTTGTCCTGGCCGGGGTCGGCGCGCTCGGTGACGATCACGTATTCGCCGACGTCCTTGTGGTACTCGCCCTCCGGCCGGGCGGCGCGCACCTCGGCCAGGGTCATGCCGAAGCGGATGCGGGCATAGCCGTCGAGGTCGCGCTTCTTTTCGGCCGGCGCGGCCGACCCGGCTGCCGCCAGCGCCGCCGCCAGGACGCCCACGAAAGCGAATCGCCGCGCCCCGTTGGCGCCACGCGACAGGTTCATCGCCAATGCCCAGTCCTCAAGGCCTGCAACCACTTCATTTAGGGGCGGTGATGCCGTTCGCGTCAACCGCTAGACTGGCGCCCGGCCCCGCGCGTCAACAAGGGGCGGGAGGAGACCAAAGCCCATGTGCCGTTGGCTAGCCTATGCCGGCAATCCCATCCCGATGTCCACCCTGCTGTTCCAGCCCAGCAACTCGCTGATCCGCCAGAGCCTGTCGGCCCGGCGCAGCATCGTGCCGACCAATGGCGACGGGTTCGGCCTGGGCTGGTACGCCGACCTGCCCCTGCCGGGGCTGTTCCGCGACACCATGCCGGCCTGGAACGACGCCAACCTGCGCAGCCTGTCCGAGCAGATCCGCTCGCGCCTGTTCTTCGCCCATGTCCGCGCCTCGACCGGGACGGCCACCACGCGGCTCAACTGCCACCCCTTCCGCCACGAGGGCTGGCTGTTCATGCACAACGGCAAGATCGGCGGGTACCAGACCATCCGCCGCGAGCTGGAGCAGCTCATCCCCTCCGCCTATTACAACGGCCGCGAGGGCACCACGGACAGCGAGGTGTTCTTCCTGCTGGCCCTTGCCAACGGCATGGCCACCGATCCGGTTGCCGCCCTGGGGCGCACGGTGGCGCAGGTCGAGGAGGTCATGCAGGCCAACCGCGTGGTCGAGCCGATGCGCATCGCCGCCGCCGCCAGCGACGGCCGGCGCGTGGTGGCGCTGCGCTATTCCTCGGACCGCCAGTCGCCCACCTTGTTCTTCGCCTCGGGCGGCGAGGTCTCGGTGCTGGACGGCGAATGCCGCTTCAGCCAGGGCCGCGGGTCGGTGCTGGTACTGTCCGAGCCGCTGGACGCGGTCCCCGACTACTGGGTCGAGGTGCCGGAAGCCCACGCGCTGGTGGTGGAGGAGGGCATGGTGGCGTTGAAGCCTTTCGCCCCCGTGGCGCTGGTCTAGCGCGGAGTCACTTGGTTCGGCCCGCTGGCTTAACCGCCGGGCCTAGAAGTTGACGCGAAGTCCCAGCCAGAGCTGGTGCGAATCGATGCCCAGCTCGAATTCGCCCGCGCCGCCGCCGCTGAAGGTCGGATTGTTCATCGTCAAGAAACGGTAGCCGAGCTCGGCCGTGAACATGTCCGTGACCTTGTAGCCGACCCCGACCATCGCCTGGAAGGCCAGCACCGTGTCGCTGTCGTCGGCCAGCTTGAAGTTGTTGCCGCGGCTGTTGCCGGTCACGTTGTCCAGCCGCACGTTGGCGAAGCCCACGCCGCCGCCGATGAAGGGCTGCAGCGGGCTGCCGAAGTCGATATCCAGCATGGCGTTGACGAAGCCGGTGAAGATTCGCAGGTCGCCGTTGAGCGTGGGATTGGCGTTGAGGTCGGTACGCGCCGTGCCACCCAAGTCCCGGTACTGGAATTGCGGCGAGGTGAAGCTCTCGGCGCCATGGCTTTCGTAGGTGCCCATGCCTTCGAGCCTGAGCGTGCCCCAGCGATAGCCGGCGGCACCGCCCCCCCAACCGCCGCTGGAAGTCCGCAGGTCGCCGCGGTTGATGCCGAAGCCGGCCGCGCCGTTGGAGATCTGGTCGCCCTGGATGCTGGGCGATTCGAGGAAGGAATAGCCGCCGAAGACGCGGCCATAGAACCCTTCGCCGCCGCCCTCGGCCGCCAGCGCCACGCCTCCGGCGCCGGCCCACAGGACGGCAGCCGACAATGCTGCGAGCATCGCGCCCATGGGCTGCGCGCCACGCCTCATTGCCGACTGCACCCTGCCCCCCGAGCTGCCAAGGCGGATATCCCCTTTTGCCGCATCATTTCAGGTCGATTTTCACTCCCTGGGCGCTCACTCGGTCAACGCCTTTCGGCGCCGCGGCCGGACTCGGCCTCTGCCCGTGGCAAGGCGGCCACATCTGCCGGGGCGCGCGGACGGCGGATTTCCTTAACCCTCCGCTAACCAGTTGCCGGCGCGGCGTACCCCCTGAATCAGATTGCACGCCGAGGGCGCGAGTCGTTTAATGCGCCCGGGGTGTCACATCGACAAGTGCAGGTAAACATGGCGTTCGCATGGACTAGGGCATTTGCGGCGCTGGCCGTGATCGGCTGGGCGTTGCTGGGGTCGCAGCCGGTCGGGGCACAGAACGTCGCGCCCGACGAGGCGAAGAAATTCATCACCGACATGGGCAACCGCGCGGTGGCCACGCTGGGCAAGCAGGGCAACCCGGGGCAGCGCAACGCCGAATTCACGGCGCTGATGCTGGACGGCATGGACTTCGATTCGCTCGCCGTCGCCAGCCTGGGCAAGATGGCGCGCACCGCCTCGCCGCCCGAGAAGAAGGAGTTCACGCGCCTCTTCGCGGCCTATGTGATCGACGTGGCGCTGGAGAAGTTCGGCAACATCCAGATCAACCGCGTCGCGATCGGCGGCACCAAGACCGAGCCCAACGGCGACGTGAAGGTGAACACCGCGATCGACCGCGCCGGCGACAAGCCGCTGCAGGTCGACTGGCGCGTGCGCAGCGTCGAGGGCAAGCCCAAGGTCAACGACATGGAGGTCGAGGGCTTCAGCCTCAGGACCCACTATACCGGCGAGTTCGAGCGCGCCGGCGTCAGCACGGTCGGCGGCCTGATCGGCAAGCTCAAGGACCTGAACAAGAACTCGACCGCCTGGCCGGTGGTGCAGCAGGCGATGAAATAGCCGCTCTCCCAGGCTTCCGGGCTCAAGCGAGACCCGGCCGTCCTTGAAGGGGCGGCCGGGTCTTTGTTTAAGGAACATAGTAAATCCCGAAGTCGAACGCTTTCCGGGCCAATTAACAGATTCATAAGTACCTCCGTGCGATTGAAGTCGGAACGGAGAATAAAGCGCCGACAGGAAGGACGACTATGCTGCGCAAATTGACAATGATCGTCGCGGTCGCATTCGGGGTGTTCGCGCCCCAGGCCGCCATGAGCCAGCAGAGCCTGTCGGCCGACCTGGCCCGCGACTTCATCGACCGGCTGGGCCAGCGAACCATGGCCGCCTTGAAGTCCGAGGGCGCCCAGCAGCGCGGCACCGAGCTCGGCCGCATCCTGCTCGACGGGCTGGACTTCGACACCATCGCGATGCACACGCTCGGCCGCTACGGCCGCCGGCCGGACAGCAGCGAGTTCCGCGAGTTCGCCACCCTGTTCGCCGCCCACGTGATCGACATGGCGGTCGAGAAGTTCGGCAACATGCCGGTCGAATCCTATGCCGTCACCTCGACCCAGCCGATGCCGAACGGCGACGTGGTGGTGAACACCAGCGTGGCCGCCGCCGGCACCATCAATGCCGGCTGGCGCGTGCGCCTGATGGCGGGCGCGCCCAAGATCGTCGACATCGTGGTCGACGGCTACAGCATGACCACGCATTTCAACGGCCAGTTCCAGGACTGGCTGTCGAAAGCCGGGCTCGAGGGTCTGGTCGGCAAGATGCGCAGCCAGGTGCGCAACTCGCCCTCGCTGGTCGTCGTGCGCGAGATCCGCGGCAACGGCTGAGCCGCCCCGGCCTTCCGGCCGAATCCCGCCGAAACCCTTGTCCGACCGCGCCCCGCCGCGGGCCCGCGCGCCGCATTAAATTGCGTTCATCCGCGGTTCAGGCGGCAAATCCTAACGTTGCACCCTGCTGAGGTCGTCGCCAGCGGCCATTCCCTGCCCGGCGACGACAGGAAACAGGAGGGCAGGATGCGAGCACTGAGGACGATGGCCCTGGCCGGATTGGTCGGCCTGGCGAGCCTGGGGGTCGGCGCGGCCGAGGCCGCGGCGCCGGCCGGCATGCACCGGGACGCGGCAGCCGCCAGCGGCGCGGTCCAGAAGGTCGACTATCGCTACTATCACGGCGGCGGCGGCTTCTATCGCGGCGGCTACTACGGCGGCTATCGCGGCGGCTATTACGGCCGGCCGTACTGGGGCGGCTATTACCGGCCGTTCTACCGGCCCTATGTCTATCCGCCGGTCTACTACGCGCGGCCCTACTACTACCCGCCGTACTACTACGCGCCGCCGGCCTACTACTACCCGTACTGAGGCCTGCCGCCGGTCAGGTCGTCATCAGCGCCCGGACATGCGCCGCGGCGCTGTCGGCGAGCGCGTGGAGGTCGTAGCCTCCTTCGAGCGTCGAGACGACCCGGCCGCGGCAGCACTCGTTGGCGATGGCGGCAAGTTCGGACGTCGCCCAGGTGTAGTCGTTCGCATGCAGACGCAGCGAGGCGAGCGGATCGGCCTCGTGCGCGTCGAACCCCGCCGAGATCAGCACCAGCTCGGGCTTGAAGGCGCGCATCGCCGGCGTGATGCCGGCGGCGAACTGCTCGCGGAAGACGTGCCCGTCCGCCATCGGCGGCAACGGGACGTTGACGACGTTGTTGTGCGCGCCGCGCTCCTCCCGCGAGCCGGTGCCCGGATAGAGCGGGAACTGGTGCGTCGAGGAATAGAACAGCTCGGCATCGTCCCAGAACAGGGCCTGCGTGCCGTTGCCGTGATGGACGTCGAAATCCATCACCGCGACGCGCCTGATGCCATGCCTGGCGCGGGCGTGATGCGCCGCCACCACCACGTTGTTGAAGACGCAGAACCCCATCGCCGTCTCGGACTCGGCATGATGCCCGGGCGGGCGCACCGCGCAGAAGGCGTTGCGCGCCTCGCCGGTCATGACCGCGTCCACCGCCGCGCACACCGCGCCCGCCGCGCGCAGCACCGCCTCGCCCGATCCCGGCGAGATGATCGTGTCCCCGTCGAGCGCCGCATGGCCGCTGGCCGGCACCGCCGCCAGCATGCGGTCGACGAAGCGCCGGGGATGGGCCCGCGCAATCCAGTCGAGCTCGGCCCGCGGCGCTTCGCACCGCAGCAAGTGCTGGAAATCCTCGGCCTCCAGCGCATTCAGCACGGCCTTCAGCCGGGCCGGGCTTTCCGGGTGGAACCGGCCGGGATCGTGGTCGAAACAGGCCGAATGCGTGTAGAGGGCGGTCGTCATCGGGCGCTTCCAGCGGTTGGTGCGGTGCAAACCATACCATGCCCGCCATCGCGGCCAACTGCCGCCAAGACCCGGTTGCGGCCAAGGTTTTTCCGCCGGCGCGCAGGATTCCCCGCCGCCACCCGTGTAGAATCGTGCCCTGAATGATCGCCCAGGACGGGAACGGCCGTGGCCCCCCGCGCGAGGCCCCTTGCGCTGGACGGCGCGACCGGTAAGGACAGCCCCGGCATGGACAGTCAGAGCGACGAGGCGTTGATGGCCGCGATCGGCCAGGGCGACCAGCGGGCGTTTGCCCGGCTGGTGGAACGGCATTCGCGCCGCGCCGCCGCCTTGGCTGCGCGGATCACGCTGAACCGGAGCGACGCGGAGGAAGTGGTGCAAGAGGCGTTCTTGCGCGTATGGACGAAGGCCCCCGCCTGGCGCCCGCAGGCCGGCGCGGCGGACGCCACCTTCGCGACCTGGTTCCGCCGCGTGCTGGTCAACCTGTGCATCGACCGCCGCCGCCGCCCGGTCAACGAGGATATCGACAAGGTGCCCGAGATGGCCGACGACGCGCCATCCGCGCCCGAGCAGATTGACCGCCTGCGCACCGCGCGACGGGTCAACGCCGCGGTCGCCGAGTTGCCCGAGCGCCAGCGCGCCGCCCTGGCGCTCTGCCACTTCGAGGGGGTGAGCAACATCGAGGCGGCCGACGTGCTGGGAATCAGCGTCGGCGCCGTGGAATCGCTGCTGGTGCGCGCCCGGCGCGCCTTGAAGACAAGCCTCGCCGACCTTGCCGGCGACGGCAGCGCGGCCCCGGCCCCCGGTTCCATCCCGGGCGCGGCCGCTTCGACCACCGGAGGAACACGATGACGCCCGAACGTTTCGCCACGCTGCTCGACGCCTATGGCGGCGATCCGAAGCGCTGGCCCGCGGCCGAGCGCGGCGACGCCGAGGCCTACCTGGCGGCGACGCCGTCGGCGCGCGTCCTCATCGACGACGCGCTCAGGCTCGACGCGCTGCTTGACGCCGGCGTGCCGGCGGCGGCGGCGGTGGATGCCGGACGCATCGCCGCGCTGGCCGCCGCGACAGCGCAGGAGCATCCCGCGACCGTGCTGCCCTTCCGGCCGAAGCCCCGGCCCGCGCGGCCGGTCTGGGCCTGGGCGAGGGCCGGCGCGCTGGCCGCGGCCGGCATCGCCGGGCTGATCGTCGGCATGGGCAACGTCACCGACAGCGTCCAGCGCAATGCCGGCAGCGCGCTCGATCTCTACGACGCCGCGCAGGTGGAGGATGCCTCATGGTGACCCCCGCGCCGGAAACCCCGGCCAGCGCCGCGCCGGCCACGGGCTGGCAGCGCTGGCGCGGCCCGCTGCTGTTCGCCTCGGTCTGCATCAACCTGTTCCTCGTCGGCGTGATGATCGGCGGCGCGGTGCCGCCGCGCCATCGCCCGCACTGGTTCGACCGCTGGCACGCGGCCGGGGAACCCGGCCCGGGACCGCGCGCCGGCGCGCCGGGCATGCAGGCAATGCCGGGCGGCGCCGGCCCGGCGCTGGCCTTCCGCCAGGCGGTGCAATCCCTGCCCGCCAGCGATCGCCGCGCGTTCGAGGAAAGCATGGAGGGCGTGCGCCCCGACCTGCAGCGCAGCCAGCGCGAGCTGCGCCAGGCGCGCCAGCGCGTCCACGACATCGTGCGCGCCGACCAGTTCGACAAGCAGGCGATGCTCGCGGCCTTGAGCGACGTTCGCCAGCGCCAGGAGGCGATCCAGCAGCGCATCCACGCCGCCGCCACCGAGGCGCTGGCCAAGCTGTCGCCGGAATCGCGCCGGCAATTCGCCGACACGATGATCGCGCGGCTGCGGCCGTGAGCCTTCCCGCCGGCAACGCCGCGCTTGGCGGCCTGGTCGCCGCCGCCCGCTTCGGCCTGGGCGCGGCGCCGGGCGAGATCGCGGCGGCTTCCGGCGATCCGCGCGGCTGGGTGCTGCAGCAGTTGAAGCCCCAGCCCGTGCCGACCCTGCTCGCCAGCCTGCCCGACGGCACGCGCCAGACGCTGGTCTTCCAGCAGGTGCGCCAGGCGATCCTGCAGGGCCGCCGCGAGGCAACGCCCGCCCAATCCCAGGCGCAGGCGCGCGACAATCCCGACCCGCAGGAACGCCAGGCCGAGATGCGCCGGCGGCGCGAGGCGCTGGCGGCACGGCCGGGCATGGCGGACAACCTGCCGCGCGTGGCCTACCTGGACGACGTCGCGGCGCGGCTGCGCGTCCAGGTCGCGACGGCGACGCCGGCCTACGAGCGGCTGGTCGCGTTCTGGGCCAACTATTTCACCGTGTCGGTGCAGCGCCCGCCCGTGCTGGGCCTGGCCGGCCCGTTCGAGCGCGAGGCGATCCGCCCGCACGTGCTCGGCCGCTTCGAGGACATGCTGCTCGCGGTCGCGCGCCACCAGGCGATGCTGCTCTACCTCGACAACGCGATCTCGATCGGCCCCGGCTCGCGCATCGGCCGCACGCGCGAGCGCGGCCTCAACGAGAACCTGGCGCGCGAGATCCTCGAGCTGCACACCCTCGGCGTCGACGGGGGCTACACCCAGGACGACGTGCGCGCGCTGGCGATGATCCTCACGGGCTGGTCGATCGCGCGCGGCGACGAGCCCAATGCCGGCGGCTTCCGCTTCCGCCCCTTCGCGCACGAGCCGGGCGCCAAGACCCTGCTCGGCCGGCGCTACGCCGACGCGGGCGAAGGCGAAGGCGTGCAGGCCCTGCGCGACCTGGCGCACCATCGCGCCACCGCGCGCCACGTCGCGACCAGGCTCGCGCGGCATTTCATCGCGGACGCGCCGCCCAGGGCCAGCGTCGACCGCCTGGCCGCGGTGTTCCAGCGCACGGGCGGCGATCTGCAGGCGCTCGCGCGCGCGGTGGTCGAGGACGATGCGGCCTGGGCCGCGCCGCTGTCGAAGGTGCGCCAGCCGGGCGAACTGGTGGTAGCCGCGCTGCGCGCCACCGGCCTGCCCGACAAGATCGACGGCCGCCCGATCCTGGGCGCGTTGCGCCGACTGGGCCAGGCGCCCTTCGCCGCGCCCTCGCCCGCCGGCTGGCCCGACACGGCCGAGGACTGGGTGGCGCCCGAAGCGATGGTCCGGCGCGTCGAATGGGCGAGCGCGCTGGCCGGGCGCCTGCCGGGCGACCACGCGCCGATGGCGCTGTTCGACCAGACCATCGGGCCGGCCGCCGGCGCCGAGACGCGCCAGGCGGTCGAACGCGCCCCCAGCGCGCGCGACGGCGTGGCCCTGGTCTTCGCCGCGCCCGAGTTCCAGCGGCGGTGAGGGGGTGGCCATGATGACCCGGTTCCTCTCCGTCATGGTCGGGCTTGACGCATGGCAGTGCTGCTCGCGGATTGGTGCCGAGACTGCTTCCTATCTCGGTCCCCCCTCCCCTTGCGGGAGGGAGATAGGGGGAGGGGGCATCCGCGCGACGCGCGCCGCGCGCTCCGGACGGCCAGTGCCCAAGATCAACCACCAAGACACCAAGCAGAAGTTCAGAATCACGACGGCATCACGGACACGACGCAGGAACGCGGTCTCTCAGCTTCCACCGTGGTGCCGTGGTGGTTAAGCCCATTCCTTGGTGTCTTGGTGGTTTCTTCGCGTGCCGGACGGGCCGTGCAGCACGGTCGGCAGCGAGGACTCAAGATGCGCGATTCGGCATTGTTTGGCCGGCCATGACGAAGGAGAAGGGGCGGAGCCCATGCTGACACGACGTCACATCCTCTCCTCCATCGGCGCCGCCGGCCTTGCCGCGGCGATGCCGCGCCTGGCGCTGGCCGCCGCGCCGGGCGACCGGCGCTTCGTGCTGGTGATCCTGCGCGGCGCGCTGGACGGGCTCGCGGCCGTGCCGGCCTATGGCGACGGCGACTACAAGTCGCTGCGCGGGGCGCTGGCGATCGCCGAGCCGGGGCAGAAGGGCGCCGACGGGAGCGACGGCGCGCTCGATCTCGGCGGCCGCTTCGGCCTGCATCCCGCGCTGGCGCCGCTGCACGACTTCTACAAGCGCGGCGAGATGCTGGTGGTGCATGCCACGGCCGGCCATTATCGCGGCCGCTCGCATTTCGACGCGCAGGACATGCTGGAAAGCGGCGTCGCCGTTCCGCATGGTTCGCAGGACGGCTGGCTCAACCGCGCGCTGGCCGCCATGCCCGGCGCGGCGTCGGCCGCGCGCAACGGGCTGGCGCTGGGACAGACCGTGCCGCTGGCCTTGCGGGGAAAGGTGCCGGTCGCGTCCTGGGCGCCGAGCGACCTGCCCGAGGTCGAGCCCGGGCTGATGCAGACCGTGGCCGCGCTCTATCGCAACGACAGGCTGCTCGGGCCGGCGCTGGCCGAGGGGCTGAAGGGCCAGAGCTTCGCCGACCAGGTGATGAACGACGGCCAGCGCATGAACCAGCCGCCCGGGCCGGGCCGCCAGCAATTCCTGCAGACCGCGGCGGCGGGCGGCAAGCTGATGGCGCCGGACAACGGCGCGCGCGTCGCGGTGCTGGATGTCGGCGGCTGGGACACGCACGCCAACCAGGGCGCCGCGCGCGGCCGCCTGGCCTTGGTGCTGCAGATCCTGGCCGAGGGGATGGTGGCGCTGCGCGACGGGCTGGGTCCCGCCTGGGACAAGACCGTCGTCCTGGTCGCGACCGAGTTCGGCCGCACCGTGCAGGTCAACGGCACCGGCGGCACCGACCACGGCACCGGCGGCGTCGCGTTCCTTTTGGGCGGCGCGGTCGCCGGCGGCCGCGTGGTCGCGGACTGGCCGGGCCTGTCGCCGGCGAAACTGTTCGAGGGCCGCGACCTGATGCCGACGACGGACCTGCGCGCCGTCGCCAAGGCGGTGCTGATCGACCACCTGCGCCTGCCCGCCGCTTCCGTGGACGCGCAGGTCTTCCCGTCGAGCGCCGCGGTGAAGCCGATGGCGAAGCTGGTCAGGGTCTGATCCGAACCCTCTCCCGTCGGGAGAGGGTAGCGAGCGTCAGCGAGCCGGGTGAGGGAAGCCCGGCGGCACGTTGCCGCATCCCGTTCCCTCACCCTCCCAACGCTGCGCGTTGGGCCCCTCCCTCTCCCGACGGGAGAGGGGTTTGCCGGCTGGCCAAGCGCGACGCATGACGCTACCCTCCCGCGAGATTCACCGGGGCAGCTTCCATGCAAGCGGACTTTCTCATTGTCGGCGCGGGCATTGCCGGCGCGTCGGCGGCGTATCGGCTGGCGTCCAAGGGACGGGTGGTCGTGCTCGAGCGCGAGTCGCGGCCGGGTTACCACACGACCGGCCGGTCGGCGGCGACCTTCATCGAGACCTATGGCAACCGCGTGATGCGCGGGCTGACCTCGGCCGGGCGCGATTTCTTCCTCAAGCCGCCTGCGGGCTTCACCGAGGCGAAGCTCGTCTCGCCGCGCGGCTGCATGATCGTGGCGACGGCCGAGCAGACCGCGAAGCTCCGCCAGGGCATCGCCGAGGCGCAGGACCTGTCGCCCGCCGTGCGCGCGCTGGACACCAAGGAGGCGCAGCGCTACTGCCCGGTCCTGAAGCCCGCGGCCGCGGCCGCCGCCATGCTCGACCCCGACGCGATGGACATCGACGTCGATGCGCTGCATCAGGGCTATCTGCGCGGCATGAAGGCCGGGGGCGGGACGCTGGTGACGGATGCCGAAGTCGAGGGCATGGACCGCAAGGCCGGCCAGTGGCAGGTCGCGACGAAGCAGGGAAAATTCTCGGCGCCCGTGGTGATCGACGCGGCCGGCGCCTGGGCCGACGTGATCGCGGGACTGGCCGGCGCCGCGCCCGTGGGCCTGGTGCCCAAGCGTCGCACCATCGTCGCCTTCGACCCGCCCACGGGCGTCGATCCGCGCGCCTGGCCGATCACCGGCGCGGCCAGCGAGGACTGGTACTTCCTGCCGCAGGGCGGGCGCGTGCTGGGATCGCCCGAGGACGAGACGCCGTCCGCGCCCTGCGACGCGCAGCCCGAGGAGCTGGACGTGGCGCTCGCGATCGACCGCATCGAGACCGCGACCACGATGCAGGTCAGGCGCGTGCAGACGAAATGGGCGGGGCTGCGCTCGTTCGTCGCCGACAAGACCATCGTCGCCGGTTTCGCGCGCGAGGCCGAAGGCTTCTTCTGGCTGGCGGGCCAGGGCGGCTACGGCATCCAGACCTCGCCGGCGATGGGCCGCGTGGCCGCGGCGCTCGCGACCGGCGGCGAACTGCCCGCGGACATCGCCGGGCGCGGCATCACGCCGGCGATGCTCGCCCCCGACCGCCCGGCGCTGCGCCAGGTCGCCCCGTCGCATTGACCATATTAGAACTCGATCATATAAAGCGCCGCATGGCCACGCGGGCGATGGATGCGGGCGACTTGCGGCGGAACGCGCGCCGCGCCGCGTTGCTGCTGAAGGCGATGAGCAACGAGCGGCGCCTGTTGATCCTCTGCCACCTGGCGGAGGGCGAGCGGTCGGTCGGCACGCTGGGGGCGATCGTGGGGCTCAGCCAATCGGCCCTGTCGCAGCACCTTGCGCGCCTGAGACGCGACAAGCTGGTCACCACGCGGCGTCAGGCGCAGACGATCTACTACGCGCTGGCCGGTCGCGAGGCCGTCGCCGTCATGGCGACCCTGCACGGCCTCTATTGCGCGCCGCGCGGGAAGCGAACGCCGGCCGCCTCGTCCTGAGCTTGTCGAAGCATGTTCCCGCCTACACGGCGTTGAGCGGCAGCTTCAGGTAGGCGACGCCGTTGCCCTCGGCCTTGGGCAGGCGGCCGGCGTCGATGTTGACCAGCACCGACGGCCACAGGAGCTGCGGCATGCCGAGCGTCGCGTCGCGCGCGCGGCGCATGGCGGCGAACTGGCCCGCGTCGATGCCGTCGCGCACATGCTTGTTGGCGACGCGCTGCTGGCCGACCGTGCTGGCCCAGGCCGGGGGCCGGCCGCCCGGCTGGTAGTCGTGGCCGCAGAAGATGCGCGTGCCGGCGGGCAGGTCGAGCAGCCGGCGGATCGAGCGGTAGAGCGTCTCGGCCGATCCGCCCGGGAAGTCGCAGCGCGCCGTGCCGTAGTCCGGCATGAACAGCGTGTCGCCGCAGAACACCGCATCGCCGGCGTGGTACGACAGGCAGGCCGGCGTGTGGCCGGGCGTGTGCATCACGTCGGCCTCGATCGTGCCGACCGCGAAACGCTCGCCGTCCTTGAACAGGTGGTCGAAGCCGTCGGTGCCGGGACAGGCGATGTTGTAGAGCTTGGCGAAGCACTGCTGCACCGCGCGGATATGCTCGCCGATGCCGAGGCTTCCGCCCAGCCGCGCTTTCACGTGCTGCGAGGCGCTGAGATGGTCGGCATGGGCGTGGGTCTCGAGCACCCAGTCGACGCCAAGCCCGGCCTTCTCGACATGGTCGCAGATCGCGTCGGCGAAGCCGGTGGAGGTGCGGCCGGAGGCCTGGTCGAAATCGAGCACCGCGTCGATCACCGCCGCGCGGCGCGTGGCGGGATCGGCCAGCACATAGCTGACCGAGCCCGTCGGCTGGTGGAAGAAGCCGGTCACGTCGGCGCGGGCGGAACTCATGCGCGGGCAAACCCCATGCAGCCGGCGCGCATCATAGGAGAATCCGCCTGAAGGACAAACTGCCGCATGGTCGCACGAGTCGCCTTGAGCGGCCGCGAGATTCTGCTATTTATTGTCCCCGGATCGAATCGCTCAACCATCCGGACGGAGTTCATGGCCATCCTTCGATCGCTTATCGCCGCGCTGCTGGCGCTGATGCTTGCCGATCTGCCGCGCGACGCGCTCGGCCAATCCACGCCGATCCCGATCAGGAAGATCGTCCTGATCTCCTGTCCGGAACCGGCGGAGTTCGTCGCCTCGACGGGAACCAGCGGAGCGACGGCCTTGATGGGCGGCCTGGTGGGCGGGATCGTGGCGGCGATCGTCAGCGAGGAGAACAGCAAGAAGCTCACCCTGGCGCTGGCGAACGACCCGGTCCCGCTCGGCCAGCGCATCACCGATGCCGTCGAGGCCCAATTGCGGCAGGCGGGCTACGAGGTCGTGCGCGTCGCGGCCGCGCACGACAAGCCGCACAAGCTGCTGGAGAATTACTCCGGCATCCCCGACGACGCCGATGCCTATCTCGACATCATCATCAAGTTCGCCGGCTACCACCGCGTGGGCCTGGCGGTGGACTACGCGCCGGGCGTGCGCATCTGCCTGCGCCTGGTCGGCCCCGACCGCCGCACCGAGATCGCCGACGACGGTTTCGGCTATGAGCAGGGCCGCACGTTCCGCAGCGGCTACGCCTTCGGCTCGAACTACAAATTCGCCGACATGGATAGCCTGCGCGAGCAATTGCCGCGCGCCAAGGAGGGGTTGCTGGCCAGCGCCGAGCCGCTGGCGGCCGACGTCGTGGGCAAGGTGAACGACGTCCGCGACGGCAAGGTGCGTCCCTCCGCCGGCACGTCCGCCGATCCCGCCGCGCGCATGGGTCCAGCGGCCGATTCCACGCGCTGACCCGCGGCCGCCGCCTACCGCCTCCGGCCGGTCAGCCCATAGGCCGCCAGCGCCACCCAGCCCGCCAGCAGCGACAGCCCGCCCACCGGCGTCACCACCGCCAGGCCCCGCCAGCCGGTCAGCGCCATCGCGTAGAGCGAATAGCAGAACAGCACGATCCCCGCCGCGAACAGCCAGGCCGCCAGGCGCAGGTGGAACGGCGCCGGCCGGTCCGCCCCGCTTTCGCGCACCCCCAGCGCTACCGCCAGCCCCAGCGCGAGCGCATGCCACATCTGGTAGCGCTCGGCGGTCGCGATCCAGCCGAGCGCCTGGGGGTCCAGGATGCGGGCCAGCGCATGGGCGCCGAGCGCCCCGGCGAGAACCCCCAGGAAGCCGTTGATTGCCGCGAAAATCAGCCAGTTACGGGCGAGCATGGGGCCCCTGTCTTGACGCGATGTTAACCTTCGGTTGGTACCACGTTTAGCCAAAGTCTCTCGGGATGCCAACTGAATGCCCCTCGGCTTCGACGACGTACTGCGCCGGCTGCCGGACCTCGCGCGGGATGCGCTGGTCGTGTTCGCGCCCGGCGGCCGTGCGGACTCGCCGTGGCTGGTGGTGCACGCCAATGCCGCGCTCGAGGCCCTGACGGGCGCCGCGCCGGGCGAGTTGATCGGCGCCCCGCCGCAATTCCTGGTCGATGTCGAGGACGGGCAGCCGCTGCCCGGCGCGCTGCTCGCGGCCCTGTCGGGCGAACGGCCGGCGCGGTTGTCGCTGGGCATCAGGCCCGCCGGCGGCGTCGCGCGGCCGGCCAGCCTGGCGCTGGTGCCGTTCGGCGAGCCGGGCGAACCGCCGCAGTTCTGGGCCGGCGCCATCCATACCGCGGAGGCCGAGGCCTACGGGCTGCATCACGAACGCTACGGCCTGGCGGCCGAGGGCGCCAATGACGGGCTGTGGGACTGGGACCTCGTCACCGGGCATGTGCGCTACGCGTCGCGCTGGATCGCGATGCTGGGCTGCGAGGAGAACACGGTCGGCGACAGCCCCGAGGAATGGCTGGGCCGCGTGCATCCCGACGATATCGACGGCCTGCGCCTGGCGATCGACGCGCTGGTCGAGGGCACGTCGCTGGCATTGGAGCACGAGCAGCGCGTGCGGCTGGCCGACGGCAGCTACCGCTGGATGCTGACGCGCGGCGTCGCCAAGCGCGATTCCGCCGGCCGCGCCATGCGCATCGCCGGCTCGCAGACCGACATTTCCGACCGGCACTGGGCGCGCGAGCAGCTTGCCTACGACGCGTTCCACGACGGGCTGACGGGGCTTCCCAACCGCGCGCTGTTCCTCGACCGCCTGGGCCAGGCCATCCTGATGGGGCGCCGGCGCAACGAGGAGTGCTGCGCGGTGCTGTCGCTCGACATCGACCGCTTCAAGCTGATCAACGATTCGCTCGGCCATGGCGCCGGCGACGAGTTCCTGACCATCCTGGCGCGCCGCCTCGAGGGCAGCCTGAAGGAAGGCGACACGCTGGCCAGGCTCGCCGGCGACGAGTTCGCCATCCTGGCCGAGCGCGTGGGCGACGTGAACAAGGCGATGCTGATCGCCGAGCGCGTGCTGTCGATGCTGGCGCTGCCGATCATGCTGGACGAGCACGAGATATTCGCCTCGGCCTGCATCGGCATCGCCATCGCGCCGATGCGCGGCCGGTCGGCCGAGGACCTGCTGCGCGACGCCAACCTGGCGCTCTACCGCGCCAAGTCGCGCGGCACCTCGCGGGTCGAGGTGTTCGACCAGCAGCTCCACGCCTCGGCCGTGTCGCGGCTCAAGCTCGAATCCGACCTGCGCCGCGCCATCGACCGCGAGGAGCTGGAGGTGTTCTACCAGCCGGTGGTCGAGCTGGAGACGCGCCGCATCGTCGGCATGGAAGCGCTGGTGCGCTGGCAGAACAGCGAGCGCGGCCCGATCTCGCCGGGCGAGTTCATCCCGCTGGCCGAGGAGACCGGGCTGATCCTGCCGATCGGCGCCAAGGTCATGACCGAGGCCTGCACCCAGCTCGCGAGCTGGCGCCGGCGCGGGCTGGTCGACGAGGCGATGGCGGTCAACGTCAACCTGTCGGCCAAGCAGATCGCCCAGGGCGACCTGGTCGGCGAGATCCGCAGCGTGCTGGAGCGCACGGGGCTCAAGGGCGCGCAGCTCAAGATCGAGCTGACCGAGAGCGCGATCATGGAGAACCCCGAGCTCGCCGCCGCCATCCTGGTGCAGGTGCGCGACCTGGGCGTCGGGTTGTGCGTCGACGATTTCGGCACCGGCTATTCCTCGCTCAGCTACCTGCACCGCTTCCCGATCACGACCCTGAAGATCGACCGCAGCTTCGTCGCCCGCACCGACGCCAACACGCCCGAGCTCTCGCTGGTCAAGACGATCGTCAAGCTGGGCCACAGCCTGGGGCTGGAGATCGTGGCCGAGGGCGTGGAGACCGA
>JADLEG010000135.1 GCA_020846275.1 Alphaproteobacteria bacterium | reverse complement strand
GCGGCGCCACCGTCAACTGGAAGGCCGGCGCGCCGGACAGCATGGCGCGATAGAACGGGCTGGCGAACAGCGGCAGGCGCAGCCGGTACCAGGCCTGGGCCAGGCATTGGCCGAGCGGCCGCCCGGCGAGCGATAGCGTCATCGCGTGGATCTCAGCCACCGCGCAGCAGGCGGATGTTGCCGGCATAGGCCGGCTCGCCGCCCTTGAACGTCGCCGTGCCCGCCACCAGCACGTCGGCGCCGGCCTCGATCGCCCGCGGCGCCGTCTCGGGCGTGATGCCGCCGTCCACCGACAGGTCGACCTTGCGGCCGAGCGCGTCGATCCGCCGGCGCAAAGCGCCGATCTTGTCGAGCTGCGAGGCGATGAAGCTCTGCCCGCCGAAGCCCGGGTTGACGCTCATCACCAGCACCATGTCGACCTCGCCCAGCACCTCGGCCACGGCCTCGACCGGGGTGCCGGGATTGAGCGACACGCCCGGCTTCTTGCCGAGCTGACGGATGAGCTGGATCGAGCGGTGCAGATGCGGGCCGGATTCGGGATGGACGGTGATGATGTCGGCCCCGGCCTCGGCGAAAGCCGGGATGTAGGCATCCACCGGCGCGATCATCAGATGCACATCCAGCGGCTTTTTCGTGTGCGGGCGCAAGGCCTTGACCACCATCGGCCCGATCGTGATGTTGGGCACGTAGTGGCCGTCCATGACGTCGACATGGATGTAGTCGGCCCCGGCCCGGTCGACCGCCCGCACCTCCTCGCCCAGCCGCGCGAAGTCGGCCGACAGGATCGAGGGGGAGATTCGGACGGGTTGTCGCATGGGGGCCCTACCTAGCAGGGGGGGTCTGGAGGGGCAAGCGATAGGGCTGGATCCGCCGCGCAGGGCAGGATTGAAAAATGGCGGATTCGCGCCATTCGTGGCAGTCTCTGGTGCCGGAGTCGGGTCCGTCCGGCCGGGAGAGCGATCCGGTGGCCATCCTCTCGCTCGATCATGTGCAGCTGGCGATGCCCGCCGGGCGCGAGGACGAGGCTCGCGCCTTCTATGCCGGGCTCCTGGGCATTCCCGAACAGGTGAAGCCGGCCAACCTGGCCAAGCGCGGCGGCTGCTGGTTCGAACGCGGGCTGCTGAAGGTCCATCTGGGGGTCGAGAAGGATTTCCGCCCCGCGCGCAAGGCGCATCCCGCCTTCATCGTCGAGGGCGTGCGCGCGATGGCCGCGCGCATCAAGGAAGCCGGGCTGCGCGTGGTCGAGGACGAGCCGCTCGAAGGCTATGACCGCGTGTTCGTCGACGACCCGTTCGGCAACCGCATCGAGCTGATGGAGAAGTTGCCTTAGCGCACGGGCGGCGCGCGCCGGTAGTGGTAGCGGTAAAGCTCGGTCGTCAGCCCCAGGCCGCGATAGAGCTTCAGCGCCGGCGCGTTGTCGGCCTGGACCTGCAGGCAGGCGGTCTCGGCACCGCTGCGTGCGCCCCAGGCGAGGATGGTGCCGAGCACGCGCCGGCCATGGCCGCGCCCGCGCCGGGCCGCATCGGTGATCACCGATTCGAAGCACAGCAGCCCGTCATGCGCCGCGCCGAGGGCCAGCGCCACGTACTGCCCATCCTGGCGAAGGCCGCAGAACAGCGCCGGGATGGCGATCGACTCGACGATCCGGCGATAGCTCAGCGCGCGATCCGGCGTATGGCCCTGCAGTCGCGCCATCGCCGCGAGCCAGTCCGCCGAGGGCTGCGCCTGCGCTTCGACGTCGGGGTCGAGCCGAGCGGCGATGGCGGACAGGTCGCCGCACAGCGTCACGGTTTCGCCCTCCATCGTGTAGCCGAGGCGATCGAGGCTTGCGTCCATCGCGGGATCGATGATGGCGGGAATGCGGAAGAGGGTCGGCAAGCACTGGGCACCGTAGAGCCGCTCCGCGGCCGCGATCGAGGCGTCGATGTCCTGGAGAACCGGTCGCAGCGGATTGGCCGAATTGGCGCGGCGGGTCACCCCGCCCGCGAACCGCAGCAGCCAGTCGCCGAACATCGCCTGCCGCAAGGCGGGCCAGGCATTGTGGCAGCAATCCTCGACCCGCCAGGCCAGCGGCCGTTCGCGCATGGAGCACCCCCGGCGCCACGATGCAGCAGGACGGCGGCGGCTTCAAATCGGCCGAGCTTCGTTGCCGCGGAAACGATTCCGCAATAGAATCCATGCCCTGATCGCCCCTCTTGGTTAACCGCGCGGGGTCGGGCTTTCATGCGGTTCCTTCCACGCCTCCGGGACGGCCTGCTTGCCGCCGCCCAGGAGAACGGCGCACCACCGGCAAGGGCCGGCGGTTTCGACCGCGCGCGCACCAAGGCCTATGTGAAGAACAGGTAAGGATAGCCGACATGATGATGGCTCGCCTTTTCTCGCTGCGATCGATCGGCGCCGTGCTGGCAACGGCCGGCGCCCTGCTGTTCGCCTGCCCCGCGCCGGCGCAGGTCGCGAACGCGGGCGTCAAGCGCGTGGCGCTGGTGATCGGCAACTCGGCCTACAAGGAACAGCCGCTGAAGAACCCCGCCAACGACGCCAAGGCGATGGCGGCGAAGCTCCGCCAGATCGGCTTCCAGGTGATCGAGCGCCAGAACGCCACCAAGTCGCAGATGGAGAAGGCGATCGCCGATTTCGGCGAGGCGCTGTCGGCCGGCGCGGTCGGCTTGTTCTACTACGCCGGCCACGGGCTGCAGGCGAGCGGCCGCAACTTCCTGGTGCCGGTGGACGCCACGATCACCTCGGAGCAGCGCGTGCGGCTGGAGGCGCTGGACGTCGACGTGGTGCTGGACCAGATGGACGCGGCAAAAAGCGGCGTCAACCTGGTGATCCTGGATGCCTGCCGCAACAATCCGTTCGAGCGGCGCTTCCGCGCCGCCGGTGGCGGATTGGCGCAGATCAACGCGCCGCAGGGCACGCTGATCGCCTATGCGACCGCGCCGGGCAAGGTCGCCGCGGACGGGGACGGCGCCAACGGGCTCTACACCTCGAAGCTGCTGCAGCACATCGGCACGCCGGGCATGGCGGTGGAAGAGGTCTTCAAACGCGTGCGCGTGGACGTGTCGCGCGACACCAATGCCGACCAGACGCCGTGGGAGTCCTCGTCGCTCACCGGCAGTTTCATGTTCGTGGACGCGCCGCCGCCCGCGCCCGCCCCGCCCCCGCCGCAGGTCGCCGCCGCGCCGGCGGCAAGCGCGGTCGACCGCGAGGCGCTGTTCTGGCAGTCGGCCAAGGACAGCGACGATCCCGGCGTGCTGCAGAGCTACTTGACGCAATACCCGAACGGCACCTTCGCGCCGCTGGCCAAGGCGAAGCTGGCCGCCGTCGAGAAACAGCGACAGGAGCAGGCGCAGCGCTCAGCACCCGTCCAGCAGGCCGCCGCTCCCGCGCCCGGCGCCCAGCGGACGCTGACGCCCGGCAATGTCGACGGGACTTGGCAGGGTTCCTATTCGTGCACCGCGTCGCAGGGCTCGGGCCAGCCCGCCTTCGACAATCCGGGACGCGTGTTCCAGGTGCGCGACGGCAAGCTGACGGGTCGCTTCATGCCCGGAGGCCCGAACAGCGGCAACGGCGTCGAGGAGTATTCGGGCACGATCGCGGCCGACGGCGCGGTGTCGATCACGGGCGAGGGTTCGAACCCGAAGGGCCAGCGGCCCTACACGATCCGCCTGCAAGGCAAGGCGGCGGACGGCCGCTTCACCGCCACCGGCAAGCATGGCGACCGCGACTGCACGCTGAGCTACGCGAAGATCCGCTAGGCCGGAAAGAATCGGCCGCGCGACTGGACACGGCCGGCATTCTCTGCTTCCTTCCGCCGCGCCCGGCGTCCCTGGCCGCGGCGATGGCATGTCCACGAGGCGATAGAGGTCGATGCGACACAAGGAACCGAGCCTGGCGGATCGGTTGGGCGCGGCGGCGAAGGCCCGGCAGGCGCTGATTGAAAAGGCGCGCGCCAACGCGCCCGCCAACGATCCGGGATTTGCCGAGCGCCAGGCCGCGCGGCTGGCCGCCGGCCTGGCGCGCGAGGCGCGCGAGGCGGAGCGCCGGGCGGCCAAGCGGGCCGAGAAGGCGCGGCTTGCCGCCGAAGCCGAGGAAGCGGCGCGCACCGCCGCGGCCGCGCGCCAGGCCGAGGCCGAGGCGCAGGAAGCCGCGCGCCGATCCGCGGAGGAAGCCCGTGCCGCCGCACTGGCCGAGGAGGCTAACCGCGCTGCCCAGTTGGAGGCCGAACGCAAGGCGGCGCGCGACGCGCGCTACGCCGCCCGCAAGGCGCGCAAGAGATGAGCTATCGGCTCCGCACGAGACGCGCGACGTAGAACCCGTCCATGCCGCCGCTGTCCTGCCAATGGCAGGGCAGTGTTCTAAGATCGCCCTTCCGGGTGATCGCCTCGGCCAGGCCGGCGACCTCATCGGCCCCGACCGGCTGACGGCGCAGCGCGGGCGATGCTGCAAGCAGCGCATCGATCCGGGCGGGCCCCTCCTCCGGCTGCAGCGAGCAGACCGCGTAGACCATCACCCCGCCCGGCGCCAGCATCGCCGCCGCATTGGCCAAGAGCCGGTCCTGCGCCCGCGTGAGGCGCGCCACGTCCTCGGGCTTCTTCAGGTGCGGCAGGTCGGGATGGCGGCGGATCGTGCCCGTGGCGGCGCAGGGCGCGTCGAGCAGCACCAGCCCGGCCGGCGCCTTCGGGCGCCATTCGGACGCATCGGCGGCGACGAGCTCGGCCGCGAGCCCGACGCGATCCAGGTTTTCCCGCACGCGCTTGAGGCGGTTGTCGGAGATGTCGACGGCGGTCACCCGCGCCCCGGCGGCGGCGAGCTGCATGGTCTTGCCGCCCGGGGCGGCGCAGAGATCGACGACCGGCCTGTCCCGCACGTCGCCCAGGAGCAGCGCGGGCAGGCGGGCGGCGGCGTCCTGCACCCACCAGCCGCCCTCCGCGAAGCCGGCAAGCCCGGTGACCGGCCCGTCGGCCGGGCAGCGCAGCGTGCCGTTGGGCAGCAGCGCCGCCTTCAGGCGCCGGGCCCAGGCTTCGGGATCGGTTTTGGCCGACAGGTCGAGCGGCGCCTCGCGCAGATGCGCGGCGGCGATCGCGCGCGCCACCGGCTCGCCATAGGCATCGCTCCAGCTCCGCCACAGCCAGTCCGGCACGTTGATGCGCGGGGCGTCCTGGGCGGCGGCCATCGCCGTGCCCTCGGCGGACAGCCGCCGCAGCACGGCGTTGACCAAGCCGGCATAGCGCGGCTTGCCGCGCTCGCGCACCAGCGCCACGGCGCTGCTGACCGCCGCATGGGCCGCCACGCCGACGAACAGCAGCTGCGCGATCGCGATGCGCAGCACGTCATGCGCCAGCGCGTCGCGCGGCGGGATCGGACGCTCGACGCAGGACGCGATCAGCGCGTCGATCTGGCCGAGGCGACGCAGCGTGGCGGCGGCGATGCTGCGGGCGAAGCCGCGGTCGCGCGCGTCGAGCGTCGCAAGCTCGGGCCGCTCGTCGTCCAGCGGCCGCGCCCGCCGCAGCACGCCCATGACGAGATCGAGCGCGACCGAGCGCGCGGCAAGGCCGGAGTCGGATGGGCTGGACGGGTCGGGGAGACGCTGCGGTCCCGCGCTCATCCCCAGGGCCGGCGGGTGTAGGAACCGCCGCTCGGCGGCACCGAGCCGCGGCGCCAGCGCTGCACGGTTTCGGCGTGCGGATCGCCCACGTCGCCCGGCCGCGCCGGCTCGTCGGCGATCGGCAGGTCGGGCTCGAAGCCGCGCGAGCCCATCTCCTGCGAGAGCTGCTGCAAGGCCGCGACGCGGTTGTCCGTCGCCGGGTGGGTCGAGAACAGGTTGTCCATGCGCTCGCCGGCCAGCGGATTGATGATGAACATGTGCGCGGTGGCCGGATTGCGCTCGGCCTGCAGGTTCGGCAGCTGGTGGGCGTAGTGCTCGATCTTGCGCAGCGCCGAGGCGAGCGCGCCGGGATTGCCGGCGATCTGCGCGCCGACGCGGTCGGCCGAGTACTCGCGGGTGCGGCTGATCGCCATCTGCACCAGCGAGGCGGCGAGCGGCGCGACGATCATCATGACCAGCGCGCCCACGATGCCCAGCGGATTGCCGCCGCGCTCGCCGTCGCGCGAGCCGCCGAAGAACATCGCGAAGTTCGCCAGCATGCCGATCGCGCCGGCAATGGTCGCGGTGATGGTCATGATCAGCGTGTCGCGGTTGCGCACATGCGCCAGTTCGTGCGCCATGACGCCGGCGATCTCGTCGCGGCTCAGCATGCGCAACAGGCCGGTCGTGGCCGCGACCGACGCGTTCTCGGGATTGCGGCCGGTGGCGAACGCGTTGGGCTGCTCGTCCTCGATCACGAAGACCTTGGGCATGGGCAGGCCGGCGCGGCCGGCGAGCCCGGCCACGATGCCGTAGAACTCGGGCGCGCTGTGCTGGTCGACCTGCTGGGCGTTGTACATCGACAACACCATCTTGTCGGAGTTCCAGTAGGCGAACAGGTTCATGCCCGCCGCCACCAGCAGCGCGATCATCATGCCGCCCTGCCCGCCGATCGCATAGCCGACCGCCAGGAAGAAGGCGGTCATCGCCGCCAGCAGGATCCCGGTCTTCAGATAGTTCATTTCCCCAGGCGCTCCTCGACACCTTCCCCGGCAGCCGATCGAGACACGGGCGCCGCGGTCACCCCATAGGTGGTCACATCGCAGGTCCGGTCAATCGGCCGCGAAGTTACAGTTTTTTCATTTGGCCCGGCCACTAAGCCGGTCTTCGGCCGGGCTTTTCCTGCCGGCCGGACCAGCCCATAATTCTTCGATGCGCAAGCCCGCGACATCGACCGACACCCCCGGCGAAAACCCGGCCGAACCGCCGGCCGCGAAGCCGTGTCCGCCGCCCAAACCGGCTGCAAAAGTGCCGGAAATCGGCGGTCCGCCCGGGCCCGAGCCGACCCGCTATGGCGACTGGGAGATCAAGGGACGGGTCAGCGACTTCTGACATCGAAAGCGTCCGACTACTGTTGAGTTCTTGTTTTGTTCTGGTTACTCCATTAGATTTACCTTCGTCGCCTTTGATTGCCGAGCTTCGAGAAATATTGCCCTTGTCGGCTGTAGCCATGATGGCGTTGGCAAGGACATGCGGATGCGCCGCGATCCTGGCGGCGGTCCTGCTGGGCGTGCCGATCGCGCCGCGCGCCGCCGAGACCCTGCCGGGACCGGTCAGGGCGCGCGTGGCGGGAACCGACGGCGCGGACATCGCCGCCGTGCTGATCGCCCGCGGACTGGCCCAGCCCTATGACGGAAGGCGCCGCATCGCGTGGTGCGGCTAGCGGGGCCTACCCGCCGCCCTTCACCCTCAAGTAGTGCCGGTGCGCCTTGGCGCGGTTGCCGCAGGCGCTCATCGAGCACCAGCGCCGGGTGCCGCTCTTGCTGTCGTCGAGGAAGAGCCACTGGCATTGCGGATTGGCGCATTGCCGCACGCGCAGGCGGCGCGGCCCCGCGAGCAGGTCGCCGCCCGACCACAGGACCGCGGCGAGCAGCGACGGCGCGTTGCGCGGCGGCGCGACCTGCCAGGCATAGCCGTCCGCCGCCGGCGCCAGCATCGCGCGCCGGGGCGCGCGGTCGAGCGCCTGGTTGAAGGCGGCGAGTTCGTCCGCGCGCGGCGCCATGCCCTGCGCCGTCGCGCTGAAAATGGCGAAGATCGTCTCGCGCAGCGAAAGCGCCTCGGCGAACGCGGCGGCCGCGCGGGGCGGCGCGTCCTTCCACTGCGCCTCGACCGCCCGCAGGCTGGCGGCGTCGAGCGCGGCGTTGGCGCCGCACCAGGCCAGCAGGTCGGCGGGCACCTTTAGCGTCTCGGTCGGGGCCGGCGTGCCGCGCCAGAACCGCGTGTCGGCGAATTCCAGGCACAGATCCGCGCGCTCGGCGCGCAGCAGCGCCGGCGGCGGCGTCACGGGTTCGGCCTTGGCCATCAGGTCCACCCATACTAACCGGGATGAGGGTTGACAAGCCCGGATCGGCACGGCAGTCTTATAACCATCATGATGGTTATAGATGGGAGAAACGCCATGATCGATCATGTCTCCATCGGGGTGCGCGATGTCGCCAAGGCCCGGCGCTTCTACGACGCGGTGCTGAAGCCGCTGGGCTATGCGCGCCTCAGCACGGGCGAAGGCTCGGCCGGCTACGGCAAGGCGGGCCCCGCCTTCTGGCTGGGCGCCACCGATCGGCCAGTGCCGGCGGACGACAAGTCGGGGCTGCATATCTGCTTCCAGGCGCCGGACCGGAAGGGCGTGGATGAGTTCCACCAGGCGGCGCTGAAAACCGGCGGGCGCGACAACGGCAAGCCGGGTCTGCGCAAGGACTACGGCGACAACTACTACGCCGCCTTCGTGGTCGATCCGGACGGCTATCGGATCGAGGCTTATTGCGGCAAGGCGGTGTAAGCGGGCGGCGCCGGGATCAGCAGCGGGAGGCCCGTGCCGACGGCGCGAATTCCCGCTGCATCGGCACAAAGACAGCCGCCGTAGGTGGCTCCCCTGCAATCGTATCGATCATATCCATGAGAGGGGTCTATGCTTTCCAGTCTCGTCACGATCTGGATCCTTCACGTCGCAGCCATGATGAGTCCAGGCCCCAACGTTCTGCTGGTGTCGCAACTGGCAGCGAGTGATCGGGCCCGCAGTGCTGCTTTCGCAGCCCTGGGCGTTACCTGTGGCGCCGCCCTCTGGGTGACTTGCGCGGTACTCGGAGTCCATGTCGTCTTCGTCGCATTTCCGGGACTACGCCTCGCGCTTCAGGTCGCCGGAGGCGCGTATCTGCTTTATGTCGCCAGTCGTCTTTGGCGATCCAGCGGCGCTGCGTTGGTCGGTCGAGCGTCGCCAGTGTCCTCGTGGGCCGCATTTCGTCGGGGATTTCTGACCAACATTACCAATCCAAAGGTCGCTCTATTCTTTGGCAGCATATTTGCCGCTTCGTTCCCGGCGGCGCCTAGTCCAATCCTGCAGGCGTCGGCGGTGGCCATGGTGGTGCTCAACGCGCTGTGCTGGCACACGCTGCTCGCCTACCTGTTTTCTCGTGATAGTGTTCGCGCCGCCTACTCGCGCATGCGAGTCGTCGCCAATCGCATCGCATCGGTCATCATGGGAGCCTTGGGACTGAACTTGCTGGTGGCGTCATTGCGCGAGGTGCTCTTTCTGACCTTTGGTACGAAACTTGGATCAACTCCATGATCGCCGACGTTTCATCTCCTATTGAGGTGCCCGACCGCGAGAGCATCCACGCCTTCCATGCCGCCGCGCTCAAGACCGGCGTGCGCGGCAGCCGCGAGGCTGCGTAGACAGCGAAGATTCGGGGATGCGCCGCGAGATCGTCTGGGAACGCCTGGACCGGCTTGGGCTAGAGCACGTTACGCTCGATATAGGGCCGGACACAGTGCGCGCGGACGGCCTGCTGCTGCTCGGGCTGGACGAGGGTCTGGCCCGGGTGCGCTACGCGATCGAGTGCGACGGCGCATGGCGGACCGAGCGCGCGGACTTCCAGCTCGAGCTGGGCACGGACCGCCGCGTGCTGGCGCTGCGGCGCGACGCGCAGGACCGCTGGAGCGTGAACGGCAACCACCGCGCCGACCTCGGACCCTGCCTGGAGATCGACTTCGCCGCCACGCCGCTGACCAACACCCTGGCGCTGAAACGCCTGGGCCTGGAGCCGGGCAAGCCCAAGCGCATGCAGGCGGCCTACATCACCGTGCCCGAGCTTTCCGTGCGCGTGGACGAGCAGGAATACACGCTGCTGTCGCCGGCAGCGCCGGTGGGCCGGTTCCGCTATCGCGGCCTCTCCACGAACTTCACCGCGGGGGTGACGATGGACCCGGACGGGCTGGTCGTGAACTACCCGCCGGGGTGGAGAAGGCGCAGCGCCTAGTTCCGTCCGCCGAGCAGCCCGCGCGCGATCACGCCGGCCTGGATCTCGGCGGCGCCCTCGAAGATGTTGAGGATGCGCGCGTCGCACAGCACGCGGCTGATCGGGTATTCCTCGGCGTAGCCGTTGCCGCCGTGGATCTGCAGCGCGTTGTCGGCGTTCGACCAGGCGACGCGCGCGGCCAGCAGCTTGGCCATGCCCGCCTCGATGTCGCAGCGCCGGTCCCGGTCCTTCTGCCGCGCGGCGAAGTAGCTGAGCTGGCGCGCCAGCATGGTCTCGACGACCATCCACGCCAGCTTGCCGCCGACGCGCGGGAACTGGACGATCGGCCTGCCGAACTGGAAACGCTGCTTTGCGTAGGCGAGGCCGAGCTCGAGCGCGTTGACCGCGACGCCCACCGCGCGCGCCGCGGTCTGGATGCGCGCCGATTCGAACGTGGCCATGAGCTGCTTGAACCCCTGCCCCTCCACGCCGCCCAGCAGGTTGGCGGCCGGCACGGCGAAGCCGTCGAAGCCGATCTCGTATTCCTTCATGCCGCGATAGCCGAGCACGCGGATCTCGCCGCCCCGCATGCCGGGCGCGGGAAAGGGATCGGCATCGGTGCCCCGCGGCTTCTCGGCCAGGAACATCGACAGGCCGCGATAGCCCTTCTCGTTCGGGTCGGTACGCACCAAGAGCGTCATCAGGTCGGCACGCGCGGCGTGGGTGATCCAGGTCTTGTTGCCTGTGACGCGATAGGCGTCGCCGTTCCTGGCCGCGCGGGTGCGCAGCGCGCCCAGGTCCGAACCCGTGCCGGGCTCGGTGAACACCGCCGTCGGCAGGATCTCGCCCGAGGCGATGCGCGGCAGGAATTTCTGCTTCTGCTCCTCGGTGCCGCCCAGCCGGATAAGCTCGGCCGCGATTTCCGAGCGCGTACCCAGCGAGCCGACGCCGATATAGGCGCGGCTCAGCTCCTCCGTCACCACGCACATCGCGGTTTTGCCGAGGCCCAAGCCGCCATGCGCCTCGGGCACGGTCAATCCGAACACGCCCAGATCGGCGATACGGTCGACCAGGTCGATCGGGATCAGCTTGTCCTGCTTGTGCCAGTCCGGCGCGAAGGGCGCGACATGCTCGGCGCCGAAGCGGCGGAACTGGTCGCGCATCAGGATCAGCGCCTCGTCGTCGAGCGCCGGGTCGCCGAACTCCGCGCCCTCGGGCAGAGCCGTGACCAACTCGCCGATGCGCTGGCGCAGCGCGGCGCTGTTGCCCGCCACCAGCGCCTTGACCGCGGGCGCGGCGCGGAAGGCGTCGACCGCCGCGTCGTCCACGCCGATATCCTGGGGCCGCGCGATCTCCACTTGCGACAGCGCGATGCCGCCCGCGATCTGCGCGAGGTACTCGCCGAAGCCCGCGGCCAACATCAGGGTTTCGAGTTCGCCGAGCTTGCCCTCGGCCTTCAACCGCTCGGCCCAGCCCAGCATCTGGCGCAGCGCCTCGATGTAGGTCGCGAGCCAAGCATAGGCGTGCGCGGCGAACTGCTCGCGCTCCAGCGCGGCGGCGTCCACCGCGCCGTTCTTCGCGACCTTGCCGGCAAGCGCGCGCCGCGCCGCTTCGCCCAGCGCCTCGGCGGCGGCGAGCGCTGAGGCGCAGCGCGGCAGTAGTTCGGAAGGCGAGAGCGTCACCGCCCCTCGTTCCATGCTTCGATCGCGTCCTCGATCGTGCGCAACCCCGGCCGCTTGGCCTGGACCAGCACCGCCATGTTCCCGGGCTTGTGTTTGTTCTGCATCATCTTGGTGTGCGCGCGGGGGATATCGTCCCACGAGAACACCTCGGACATGCAGGGATCGATGCGCCGCTCGACCACCAGATGATTGGCCTGGCTCGCCTGCAGCAGGTTGGCGAAGTGGCTGCCCTGGATGCGTTTCTGGCGCATCCACACGAAGCGCGCGTCGAAGGTGAGGTTGTAGCCGGTGGTGCCCGCGCAGAACACCACCATGCCGCCGCGCTTCACCACGAAGCACGAGACCGGGAAGGTCTGCTCGCCCGGAT
>JADLEG010000134.1 GCA_020846275.1 Alphaproteobacteria bacterium | reverse complement strand
TGTGCCCCGCCTTCGAGGTGATCGAGGATCGCGGCGCCGACTACAAGAAGCTCGACGTGCGCGAGCTGGTCGCCGAGAACTCGTGGAACGGCGGCATCGTGCTGGGCGCCTTCAGCCCGAAATGGCCCGACCTCGAAGCGATCGAGGGCGTGGTCGAGCTGAACGGCGCACGCATCGACACCGGCCACGGGCGCGACGTGCTGGGCCATCCGTTCGAGCCGCTGGCCTGGCTCGCCACCCACCTCGCCCGGCGCGGCTCCATGCTGCGGCGGGGCGACGTCGTGCTGACCGGCAGCATGGCCCCCACGCGCTTCCCCGTCCCCGGCGATCGGTTCCGCTTCACGCTCGCCGGGCTGGGCGACGTGTCCGCCGATTTCACCGCCTGAGGAGACCGCGATGTCCCGACCCAAGACGCTGCTGGAAATGTCCGGCGCGCCGCAGACGCCGAGCGCCCTGTCGCAGTCCGCCATCGTGCTGATCGACTGCCAGATGGAATATGTCGACGGCCCGCTGGCCCTGCCCGGCGTCGGGGCGGCGCTCGCCGAGGCGAAGAAGCTGGTGGAGCGCGCGCGGGAAGCGGGTGCGCCGGTCATCCACGTCGTGCACCAGGGCCGCGGCGGCGGCATGTTCGACCTCGACGCCCCGCGCGGCAAGGAAGCGCCCGAAGTGGCGCCCGTCGCCGGCGAGGCGGTCGTGAAGAAGCCGCTGCCCAATTCCTTCGCCAGGACCGACCTCGACGAGGTATTGAAGAAGACCGGGCGCAAGGAGCTGATCGTCGCCGGGTTCATGACGCATATGTGCGTCAGCTCGACCGTGCGCGCCGCGCTCGACCTGGGCTACCGCACGACCGTGGTGGCGAACGCCGCCGCCACGCGCGACCTGCCGTCGCCCGACGGCGGCGTGATCGACGCCGCCATGCTGCACCGCGCGTCGCTGACGGAACTCGCCGACCGCTTCGCCATCATCGTACCGACGGCGGACAAGCTGCCGGGCTGACCGGCGCTTCGCGCCGGCCCTCACCCTCCCAGCGCTGACGCGCTGGGCCCCTCCCTCTCCCGCCTGCGGCGGGCGAGCGATTTCGACCCTCGCCCGCGCGCAGCGTGGGAGAGGGTGAACGACGCGCAGCGTCGGCCGGGTGAGGGCCTGTCGCCGAAAGCGACGGGTCAGCGGTTCGCCCGGGCCAGCACCGCGTGCAGCAGCACGTTGACGCCGGGCACCGTCCGCGCCAGCTCCGCGTGCTCGTTGTTGTTATGGGTGATGCCCTCGCGGCAAGGCGTGAAGATCATCGCGGTCGGCGTTACCTTGGAAAGGTGATAGGCGTCGTGGCCCGCCTGGCTGGCGATGTCCATCGCGCCGACACTCAGGTTCTTCGCCGCCTCGCGGATCAGGCCGATGCAGTCCGGATCGAATTTCTCGTCGCCGAAGGTCCAGGTGCTGGCGACCGTCATCGCCACGTTGGCGCGCGTGGCGCAGTCCTGGACCGCCGCTTTGAATTCCTCCGCCATCTTGCCAGCCACGGCCGGATCGGCGTGGCGCACGTCGCCGGTGAACTGGGCGTAGTCCGAGATGATGCCCGGCTTGTTGGGCCAGGCGACCAGGCGGGCGGCCGTGGCCTTGCCGCCGGTGCCGTGATGGCGCCAGCCGATCTCGTTGATGGCGACGGCCAGCATGGCGGCGCCCACCAGCGCGTTGCGGCGCTTGTCCATCGGCCAGGGCCCGGTATGCGCCGTCTCGCCGCGCACGTCGACAATGAAGCCGTGCGACTTGTAGGTATCGGTCACGATGCCGACATCCACGCCCTTGGCGTCCAGCTCCGGTCCCTGCTCGATATGCAATTCGAAATACGCATCCAGCTTGCGCCCGCCCACGGGCGCCGGGCCGGCATAGCCGATGCGCTTCAATTCCTCGCCCAGCACCTTGCCGTCGTCATCCGTGCGCGCCAGCACCCATGCCAGCGGATAGACCCCGGCGAAGGCGCCCGAGGCGATCATCGGCGGGGCGAAGCGCGCGCCCTCCTCGTTGGTCCAGCATACCAGCTCGACCGGCCGGCGCGTCGGCACGCCGGCGTCGTTGAAGGTCCGGATCACCTCGAGCCCGGCCAGCACGCCGACGATGCCGTCATACTTGCCGCCGTTGACCTGGGTATCCAGGTGGCTGCCGATCACCACGGGCGGCAGGTCGTCGTGCTCGCCCTTGCGGCGCGCGAAGATGTTGCCGACCCCGTCCACGGTGACCGCGCAGCCCGCCTCGCGGCACCACTGCACGAACAGGTCGCGCATCTCGCGGTCGCTGTCGGTCAGCGCCACGCGCTGCAGCCCGCCCGGCCGGCCCACGCCGATCTCGCCCGACCGCTCGACCGTGGACCAGTAGCGCTTGGCGTCGATCTGCAGCAGATTGCGCATTCGTGCGTTCCTCATCCTTCGACAAGCTCAGGATGAGGGCCCTATAACAACATCCTCATGCTGAGCCTGTCGAAGCATGAGGACATCTGCGCCAGGCATCAAGCCCATGAAGCTCGTCTACTCCGACAAGCACGCGCTGCACGACCCGTCCTTCTTCCTGGTGCGCGGCCAACGCCGGCCCAGCGCCGAGCAGCCGCAGCGCGCCGCCGTGCTGCTGGAGGCGGCGACCGAGGCCGGGCATGAGGTCATGGAGGCGATGGGCTTGGGCCCGGGCCCGCGCGCGGCCGTGCACACGCCGGAATACCTGCATTTCCTCGAGACGGCCTACGAAGCCTGGAAGGCGCTGCCGGACAGCGCGGAGGAGATCATCCCCAACGTGCATCCACAACGCGGCCCGGCGACCTATCCCCGCGCGGTCGTCGGCCGCGCGGGCTGGCACATGGCGGACACGGCCTGCCCGATCGGGCCGCACACGTTCGAGGCGGCCTGCGCCGCCGCCGACACCGCCGCCTCCGCCGCCGCGCTGGTGATGGCCGGGGCCAACGCGGTCTACGCGCTCTGCCGCCCGCCCGGGCACCATGCCTATGCCGACATGGCGGGCGGGTTCTGCTTCCTCAACAACAGCGCGATCGCCGCCCAGCACCTGCACCAGCGCTTCGACCGCGTGGCGGTGCTGGACATCGACGTGCACCACGGCAACGGCACGCAGGGCATCTTCTGGCGCCGGGGCGATGTGCTGACCGTGTCGGTCCACGCCGATCCGCGCGACTACTACCCGTTCTTCTGGGGGCATGAAGCGGAGCGCGGCGAGGGCGACGGCGAGGGCTACAACCTGAACCTGCCCCTGCCGCTCGGCACCGGCGACGACACCTGGCTGCAGGCGATCGAGTCCGGGCTCCGGCGCATCGCCGCCTACGACCCGGGCGCGCTGGTGGTCGCCCTCGGCCTCGACGCGCACGAGGGCGACCCGCTGAAGGGCCTCAGGGTCACGACCCAGGGCTTCGCCCGCGCCGGCGAAGCCATCGCGCGGATGGGCTACCCGACCGTGCTGGTGCAGGAGGGCGGCTACCTGTCGCCGGCCCTGGGCGAGAACCTGGTGTCGTTCCTCACGGGCTTCGAGGAAACCCATTGACCCTGGCGAGGAACGCCAGCACCGCCTCGCCCGCGCCGTGATCGTAGACATCGTTGTGGCCGGCAGCCGGCAGCCAGACGGCTTCCTTCGGCTCGACGGCGCGATCGTACAGCGCGCGGGCGAAGTGCACGGGGATGGTGCGGTCGAGCTCGCCATGCACGACCAGCAGCGGCGCTTTGATGCCGGCAATCCGCGCCATCGAATCGAACTTGTCGCGGATCAGGTGCCGGGCGGGAATGTAGAAATAGTGGTGCTGCGCCACCTCGGCGATCGAGCTGTAGGGCGCCTCCAGCACGACGGCGCCCACGGGATCGCCGGCCGCCCCCTGCTCGGCCGCCAGCGCGACGGCGATCCCGCTGCCCAGCGATTCGCCATAGAACACCAGCCGCGCGGGCTTCACCCCCTCGCCGATGGCAAAGGCGAGCGCCGCCCGCCCGTCGCGCATCAGCCCCTCTTCCGACGGGCTGCCGCGATTGCCGCCGAAGCCGCGCCACGACACCAGCATCACGCCATAGCCCGCATCGAGGTACCGCCGCGCCTTCCAGCCGCGGTGGCCGATATGCCCGGCGTTGCCGTGGAACATGATCACCAGCGCGCGACCGGGCGGGGGCGCCTTGTACCAGGCCAGCAGGTCGAGCCCGTCATCGGTCGCCAGCCGCACCGCGCGCATGTCCGGCACGTGCGATGCCGCCAGGTCGGGCGTCGCGGTGGCGGGGTGATAGAGCAGCTGGCGCTGAAACAGATACAGCGCCGTCACCAAGCCGCCATAGACCACCGCGCCCGTTGCCAGCCATCCCGCCATTCGCCGCCACCTCGATGCGTGTCCGATGCGCACGTTCGATCCGCTCGCTGTCGTCGCCCCGATTCTCTACGCCGGAAGTCCTGGTGCCGGATCAGTCCGGCTCAACGCACCAGACCCAGGAACGATTTGGTGGCGTGCACGACCGCATTCAACAGCCGGTCGTCCGGCAGGGCCGAGCGCCATTCTTCGCCCATGTTGTCATCGGTGATGATCGGCAGCCCCGTGGTGCGCGCCAGGATGCTGGCACAGCTCTCGTGCTTGGCGTCGACATTCTGGTTGGCGCGGTCGGGCATGACGGTCGACGCCAGAATCTCGGCGCGGCGACGAGCCCCCGCTTCATCGTCGGGGATCAGCGGCGCTCCATCGACCCGCATGGCGGCCAGCGCGCGATCCAGCCGCTCGCGGTCCGTCCGCAGGGGTTCCTGGCTCACGACCATCATGTTTATGTACCGCACGGACTGCGGATAGCGCATGCAGGCCGTGCGCTGCGCGCGGGCCGAGAATGTCGTGTTGTAGAGCGCAACGCCGCCCGGCGACAGCCGCCGAACCGCCAGGTCGACATATTCGCGCGACAGCAAGTTGGTCACGTTCGAGCGAAAATGCCAGGTAGTGTTCTGCAGGATCGCGTCGAAGCGGCGGTCGGGATGGCGGTTGAGCCAGCGGCGCGCGTCGTCGACGACGATCTCGATCTTCGGGTTGCGCAGGATGCTCCGCACCGGCTCGTGGCCGGCGATCAGCTCCAGGTAGCCGCGGTTGATCTCGATCACCGTCAGCTTCTCGACCGCCGGGTTGGCCGCCAAGAGCTGGACCCATGCGCCGGTCGCCAGCCCGACCATCAGCACGTTCTTCGGCGCGGGATGGAAGTAGTTGAGGACGGCCGGACGGACCAGCAGGTTCTGGTCGTCCATCAGGCTGACCTGGATGCGGCCGTCGTAGAACCCGCCGCCATAGACGACCTGCTCGGGGGTGACATTGATGACGCCGCTCTTGTTCTCGACCGTGTCGGCGAAACCGGTGTGGCGGATGGCCTCCTCGCGGAAGATCAGCCGCTCGTAGAGGCCCGCGAACATCGGGCCGATTGCCAAGGGCACGGCCACGGCCGCGAGCGCGAGCCCCGCCAGGGCCCACGAGCGACGCTCGCCCGCGCCCTGCCAGCGCAGCATCGCGGCCGCCAGGCCCAGGCACAGGACGGTCAGCAGCGCCGTGACCTCCGGCAGTCCCCAGAAATCCATGACGACGAAGCCGGTCGCGAGCGATCCCGCCACCGAGCCCAGGATGTTGGCCAGGTAGATGTTGCTGACGCCCCGGCCGGCGGCGCGGTCGGGCGGCACGCCCAGATGGGCGATCAGCGGAAACGCCAGCCCGCCGACGAAGCTATGCAGCGCGACCAGGGCCAGCATCGCGGGAACGAGCGCGCCCAAGAGAGCCGCCATGCCCGATAGCGGCAGCAGCAGCAGCCCCACGGCCGCATAGGCGACCAGCGACAGGACCAGTACGTGCAGGATCGCCCCGCGCGGCGCGTCGGCAGAACAGAACCGGCGGCCCGCCAGCGACCCCGCCGCGATGCCGAAGAGGTACGCGCCAAGGACCAGCGCGAACGCCGAGGCCGTGCCCGTGGCCAGGGAGAAGGCCCGAAACCACAGGATCTCGTAGGACAGCGCGAGATATCCGGCGAGCCCCGCCAGCACCATGGCGCCGACAAGCCGGCTGTTCGCGCTGCCGGGCTCGCCCCCGCGCGGTTCGGCCGCGGCGGCATCCGACGTCACGCCGCGCCGGCGCTCGAGCGTTGCCGCCAGCAAGGCGGTCGCCCCGACGGCCATGTTGAACACCGCCGCGACCGCCACCGATCCCTGCATCCCCAGCACGCGCATCAGGAACACGCCCGACACGAAGCAGGCGACGGCCGAGCCCAGCGTGTTCACGAAATAGAGCAGTCCCACCGAGCGGCCGACATTGGCCGACCGGCGCACGAGATAGGCCACCAGGATCGGCAGCGTCGCGCCCATCAGCAGCGTGGGCACGACCAGCAGGGCCAGCATGGCGGCGGTCGTGACCGGCACCGACCATCCGGCCGCGACGAAGCCGAAGCGCCGCAACACGTCAAGCGAGACCCAGCCGATCGCGGCGATGGCGAACTCGATCGCGCCGAAGGCGGCGAGCAGGTTGACGTTGCGCATCGCCGACACGCGGCCGCCGGCGAAGCTGCCGAGGCCGAGCCCGAGCAGGAAACCGCTGACGATCACCGTCACCGCCTCGACATTGATGCCGTAGACGGAGAACAGCATGCGCTGCCAGGTCAGCTGGTAGATCAGCGCCGGAAAGCCCGAGACGAAGAAGATGACGGGCAGCAGGAACGGGATCGAGCGGCGGCGCGACGGCGAAGTGCTGGCGGAGCCCGACATCGTCGCGTCCCGACGCTAGCCGGCCGTCACGGGCGCGATTACCCGCGCCTGGCGCGGATCGATCGCGATCCGCGTCGGCAGGGTGCCGAACAACTCGCCGTCCGCCTGCAACGCGGCTTCGTCGGCGCTCTCCAGCGACACCTCGCGGGCCCGCAGCATCTCGACCATCGGGTGCTGCGCCAGTCGCCCGCGCACCAGCGCCGCCGCCAGGCCCAGCACCGCGCAGCAGCTCGGGGCGTTGATCGCATAGACGATGAATTCCGGCCGGTCGATGCTGGCCTGCGGCGCGGCGACGAAGTTGCCGCCATAGCGCGCCGCCTTGGCGACCAGGACCTGCGAGGCCGCGAGCGCCCGGTCGCCGACGCGCACGACCAGATTCTTTGGCGAATAGCGGGCGAGCGCGCCGAGCAGGGCCCAAACGAAGGCGCCCTTGCCGATCGATCGCTTCAGGGCCGGCTCGACGTCGCGCACGATATCCGCGTCGATGCCGGCGCTGGCCATCAGCGCGAACCGCCGGCCGCCGGCCTGGCCGACCCAGATATCCCGCACCGGCCCATGCGCCAGCAGCGCGGCCAGCGCTTCGGGCCGGCGCGGCAGCCCTAGCTCGGCCGCCAGCACGTTCGCGGTGCCGCAGGGAATGACGCCGAGCGGGGTGGCGCTGCCGGCCAGGCCGTTCAGCACCTCGTTGATCGTGCCGTCGCCGCCGGCCGCGATCACGGCGTCGACGCCCCGCGCGCTGGCGCCGCGCGCCGCCGCCTCGGCATCGCCCGCACGCTCGGTGGGAATGAGTTCGACCGTGGCCTCGCGCCGCAGCAGCCGCAGGACCCGCTCGACCCGCCGCCCCGACCGCCCCTGCCCGGCCGTCGGGTTGAGCACGATGGCCAGGCGGCTACGCGGCTGCATCGGTCGGGAACAGGTTTGACGCTTCCATTGCCTTCGTCACGTCGCCGTTCGGCCGACGGCCCCGACCATCTGCCGGCAAGGCAAGGCTTCCAGTCCGTCGTCTCTCGAAGCATTGGCAAGCATCGAACCCGAAAATAACAATAAAATACCCGGCAAATTGAAGCATTGGCAGCACCAATCTACACGCAATCAATCACCAGTGTAATTTTTCCTGTTGATATTAACCCTGTGTTAGCGGCAGGGGGTTAGGGTCGCAGATGAGGCCGGTGCCCCCTCCCCGGTCCCCCGGCCCGCGGTTGTCGCCGGCGCCTGTCCCCTTCAGGCGTTTAGCGTTGCCCCCCGATCTCGCACGGCGGCAATGGCGCGGGCAAACAGTGCCGAGGCGGGACGAGCCAAGCGTTCGTCCCGCCTCGGTCGTTTCTCGGCCGGCGAAGGTCAGATCAGGTCGTCGCCCTCCGGCGCCAGGAACGTGCCCGGCGCCGCATCGCGCCGTTCGCGCAGGCGCTGGCGCTCCAGCAGCTTGCGCTGCGCGCTGGCCGGCAGGTCGGTGAACATCAGCACGCCGCGCGTGACCAGCACGTCGATCAAGTCCTCCGTCACGCGCGCCATGGTGGTGTCGAGCGCGGCAAGCCGGCTCGCGGCCGCGTCGCCGTCGCCAAGAAAGGCAATCACGTCGGGATGATCGGCGGCGATCGGCTCGTCGCTGCCGGGTTCGGCCGCGGCGGTCAGGGCAACGATGCTGCCGCTGCTGTCGCGCTTGGCGAAGGGCATCGATGGGCGCTCCGGGTGGAGGGCTACTTCGGCTTCACGTCGGCGGCGATCCGCATCTGGTTGATCTTGTCCGGATTGGCGACCACGCGGCCGTCGAGCGCCTTGGTGCCCTTCTTGATCCGGTCGACATAGTCCATGCCGGCGACCACGCGGCCGAAGATCGTGTACTTGCCGTCCAGGTCGTTCGATTCGCGAATCACGATGAAGAACTGCGAATCGGCGCTGTTGGGATCGTTGGCCTTGCGCGCCATCGAAACCGTGCCGCGCACGTGCTTTTCCTTGGAGAACTCGGGCGGCAGGGTCTGCCCGCTGCCGCCCGATCCGTCGCCCTTGGGATCGCCGGCCTGCGCCATGAACCCGGCCAGCACGCGGTGAAAGGTCAGGCCGTCGTAGAACTTCTGCCGGACAAGCTCCTTGAACCGCGCCACGGTCTTCGGCGCCAGCTCGGGGTGCAGCTCGATGACCACCCGGCCGTACAGGATGTCCATGTACACCGTGTTCTCCGGATCGGTGGGGGGCGCCTTGTCCTGCGCCTGCCCCATCGAAACCGTCGCCACCAGCAGCGCCGCGGCGCAGGCGATCCGCCAGGCCGCAGCCGCGCTCGCCGTAAGCCCCGCCCGCATGGCCGAGCCCAGGCTCAGCCCTTCACGTCAGCCGCGACGCGCACCTGCTTGATCTTGTCCGGATTGCTGACCGCGCCGTTGTTCGATTCCGAGCCCTTCTTGATCTTGTCGACGAACTCCATGCCCTGCGTGACCTGGCCCCAGATCGTGTATTTGCCGTCGAGGAACGGCGCCGGCGCGAAGCAGATGAAGAACTGGCTGTCGGCGCTGTCCGGGTCGTTGGCGCGCGCCATCGAGGCGGTGCCGCGCACGTGCTTCTCCTTGGAGAACTCGGCCTTCAGCTTCTTGCCCGAGCCGCCCATGCCCGTGCCCTGGGGATCGCCGCCCTGGGCCATGAAGCCGGGAATCACGCGATGGAACGGCGTGCCGTCGTAGAACTTCTGCCGCACCAGCTCCTTGATTCGCGCGACATGGCCGGGCGCCAGGTCGGGACGCAGCTCGATCACTACCCGGCCGTATTCCAGGTCCATGAACAGGGTGTTCTCGGGGTCGGCAGCATTGGCCGCGCCGGAAATCGTGGCAGCCATCGCGGCTGCGGCCAGGACGGACGTGAATCGAGCGTGTTTCACGGCTTGGCTACCTTTTCTTAAAGTTTTAGGGACATTGTTCGCGCCGGGCACCGCCGGTCACCGCGGGGGCACCCTATCGCCCCTCACCCGCTGGCGCAACCGCGCGGCCCGGGTATAAATCCGGGCCCAGACTGACGGAGAAACCGTTTGACCATCGGCTCAATCCTCTCAAGCTTCCTGCCGGCTTCCACCGCCCAGGCTCCTGCCGCTCCCGGCCTCGGCACGCTGGCGGTCCAGCGCCAGGCCATCGTCCAGAACCTGGCGATCAAGCAGCAGGCGCAGGCCGAGCAGGCCGTGGCGGCCATGATCGCCAAGGCAACCCAGCAGGCGGCTTCCCCCGCCCAGGGGTTCAGCACCGTCCCTCCGCGGGGGTCCACCGTAAACATCCTGGTCTAGATTCCGCCTCCAATTCGCTGATTCGCAATATTTCGCGTTGCCGGCCGACGGCATCCACCATATTTTGCGTCCCTAGGCACAACGGCGTCGATCCTCGGCGTCGGCCGGCGCACGGGGGTGTGGTTGCCGGCTGGAAAAATCGGGGCGTTCTCGACCCTGCCTTCATGGGTCCGTTCGGGCCTGTGCGGCGCGCTTCTCGCCCTTCTGGCGGGATGCGGCCTGCTGCCCGGCTGCGGCTGCGAGGAGCCTCCGAAGCCGCCCCCGGCGGCGCCAGCGGCCGAACCCGGCCCGCCGCCCCAGCTTCCCCCGGCCCAGCAACCCCAAGCTGCCCAGCCTCCATCTCTACCGATCGCGCCCCTGCCCCCGGCGGTTTCCCAGGCCCCCCTCACGCCGCCGGCAACATCGCCCCCGGCGACATCCCCCCAGGCGACGCTGCCGCCGGTCGCCGTCGCGCCCTCGCCGCGGCCGCCAGCCCCGCCGGCGACCTCCGCCGGGCGCTACGGGGCCCAGCTTGGCGCGTTCCGCAGCCTCGCCAACGCGTCGGGCGCCTGGGAGCGCTACAAGGCGCGCTACATCGATCTGCTGAACACCGTGCCGGGGCCGCTGCTGCGCGAGGTCGACCTGGGCCCAAAGGGCAAGTTCGTGCGCGTGATGGCCGGCCCGTTCAACACCGAGCAGGAGGCGCGCTCGCTGTGCATCGAGGTGCTGGCGCGCGGCGGCTTCTGCTACGTTCAGCCGCTGGGACGCTAGCGGGAGGGCAACGCCGATGGCCCATGCGCATCACTACAAGGCCACGCTGGAATGGATCGGCGCGTCGGCCGGCGCGACGACGAGCTACCAGACCTATTCGCGCGAATACCGCGTCGACCTTCCGGGCAAGACCAGCTTCCACGGCTCGGCCGACCCGACCTTCCGCGGCGATCCCGCCCTGCCGAACCCCGAGGACCTGCTGGTCGTGTCGCTGTCGTCCTGCCACATGCTGTCCTACCTGGCGCTGTGCGCGCGGGCGAAGCTGCCGGTGATCGCCTATATCGACGCGGCGACCGGGACGATGGACATGAAGGACGGCAAGATCCGATTCGTCGAAGTCGTGCTGCATCCCCGCGTGACGATCGCCGCCGGCGCGGATATCGACCTCGCCCGCCGCCTGCACGAAAAGGCGCACGGCGAATGCTTCATCGCCAATTCAGTCAATTTTCCGGTCAGGAACGAGGCGGTCGTTACGACCGCGGCGTAGGCCTCAGTGCGCCGGCTTCTTGGCCTCGCCGTGGGCCGGGGCGGGCGGAAAGCCCTCGCCGTCCTTCAGGATCGGGAAGGCGCCGCTCCAGGTCGGGTCGGCGCAGCCCGCGTCGATCAGGTTGACCCACTTGATGTTGCCGCGATGGGCCGGCGCCCGCGCCTCGGCCAAGCGCAGCAGCTCGGGCTGCTTGGCCTGCTTCTGCCAGCTGTCGACGAAGGCGTCGCACTCGGCCTTGGCGGCGAAGCTGCGCTCGGCCAGCGGCTGCTGGACGATCAGGCGCTGATCGGCCGTCGTGATGGCCATCAGGACCAGGATGACTTTCCACATGGCGCGCCCCCCGCAATCGCCCTTGGAAGACTACCCCGGTCCGGCGCTGGAGCCTAGCCCTTGAAATGCGCGAACTGGGTGGCCGGCACGGGAGCCTGCGAACCGCCCGGCGGCGTCCAGAAGAGCTGCAGGGCCGAGGTGCCCTTCTTCTGGAAATAGTCGACCGCCAGCTCGTACCACCCGGCCTGGTCAACCACGAAGGGGATCGGCTCCGACAGCTCGTCGGCGTGCACCCCGTCGTTCTCGTGCAGCTTGATGCCGGCGATGGTCACGCGCACGCCGTCGTTCGAATTCACGTGAAACACATAGGTGCCGGCCTGGTCGAACTTGATCAGGCCGGTGATCTTGGCGCCGACGCCCATCGACTTGTCCGAGGTCAGGACGTTGCCGTCGTTGGTCTTGTGGTCGAGCAGCTTGATCGGCTCGCCCGGCTTGCCTTTGCCGAGCTTGCCGATCTCGTTCAGCTTGTTGAACATGTTCGAGAAATAGATCACGGCCAGGCCGGGCTCGA
>JADLEG010000133.1 GCA_020846275.1 Alphaproteobacteria bacterium | reverse complement strand
TGGACCATCTCGACGGCATCCTGTTCGTCGACCACATCTCGGCGCTGAAGCGCAACATGATCCTGCGCAAGCTTCTGAAGGCGAAGAAGGCGAAGGCGCTGGAGGAAGCCTAGGCGCCGGACTGCCCATCCGGCCAGAAAAGCACCAGCTCGGCCAGGATGATGCTGACGTTCCGGCCGTCCTCGGACAGCGGGAAGTAGCCGCACTCGAACTGCCGCATCTCGTCGCCGTCCAGCCAGTAGACCTCGCCGCGCGAGAAGACCGGCGCCTTGGCGGCGACGACCTGGTCGAACCGCGCCTTCAAGAGGCGCAGCACCTCGGGCCGTTCGGCGTGGAGCTGGGACAGGATCTTGCCGGTGGCGTTGCGGCCCGTGCGTTCCACCAACTCGCTGCCGACCAGGCGGTAGCGATACTCGCCCTGTGGCAGCACCTCGACCATGAACAGCGTGGGCATGTGCTCGCGGATCTCGGCGGGGTCGATGTCCGCCCGGCGCGGCCCCATGCGGCCCGCGCGCTTTGACTGCCAATACGCGGCAAGGGCGCGGAGCCTTGCGTTGCGGGGAGCGGCGATTGTTTCGACGGCTCGAACTCCCGCTCTTGCGCCCCTGACATCAGCAAGCGCGCGCATGACACGAATCCATACCGTACTGCTCTATCGAATGCGACTAGATGGCAATCTGCCATAGCGGAGGGAACGCGACAAATCCGCGCATTGGCCCCGCCGGCGCCATGCTATCGTCGCCCGGCATGAGCCTGCGCCTGGCCTTTCTCGGCACGCCCGACTTCGCCGTTCCCGCGCTGCGCGCCCTGGTGCAGGCAGGCCACGAGGTCGTGCGCGTCTACACGCAGCCGCCGCGTCCCGCCGGGCGCGGTCACGCCGAGCGTCCCTCGGCGGTGCACCGCGCGGCGAAGGACCTGGGCATTCCCGTCGCGCATCCCGTCTCCCTCAAGGACCTTGCGATCCAGCGCGATTTCGTCGCGCTGGGCCTCGATGCCGGGATCGTCGTCGCCTACGGGCTGATCCTGCCCCAGGCGATCCTGGACGTGCCGCGCTTCGGCTGCCTCAACATCCACGCCTCTCTGCTTCCCCGTTGGCGCGGCGCGGCGCCGATCCAGCGCGCCATCCTGGCCGGCGACCGCGAGACCGGCGTCACTATCATGCAGATGGATGCAGGCCTGGACACCGGGCCGATGCTGCTCCGCGAGGCCGCGCCCATCGCGCCGGACGACACGGGCGGCACCCTGCACGACAAGCTCGCCGCGCTGGGCGGGCTGAAGATCGTAGAGGCGCTGGCGAAGCTCGAGGCCGGCGCACTGACCGCGACGCCGCAGCCCCGCGAGGGCGTGACCTATGCCGCGAAGATCGACAAGGCGGAGACGCGGCTGGATTGGCGCCGGCCGGCCGAGGACCTGGCGCGCGTCGTGCGCGCCTTCGTGCCGGCGCCGGGCGCCTGGTTCGCGCTTCCCGCGCCGGGGGGCGCCATGGCGGAGCGCGTGCGCGTTCTCGCCGCCGAGACGGGCGGCGGCGAAGGCCCTCCCGGCACGGTCTTGGACGAGGAGCTGACGATCGCCTGCGGGGCGGGCACGCTGCGCCCTACCCTGGTCCAGCGCGCCGGCAAGGCCGCGATGGCGACCGAGGCTTTCCTGCGCGGACGCGGCATTCCACGCAGCACCGTGCTGCCGTGATGCGCTACAAACTGACGATCGAATACGACGGCGGCGCCTATGTCGGCTGGCAACGCCAGGACAATGGGCCCTCCATCCAAGCCGCGCTGGAAGCCGCGATCCATGCCTTCAGCGGCGAGACGGTGCAGGTCTGGGGCGCCGGGCGCACCGACGCCGGCGTGCACGCGCTGGGCCAGGTGGCGCATATCGATCTGGCGAAGGCGACGACGGCGCGCGTGGTGCGCGAGGCGGTCAACCATCACCTGAAGCCCCAGCGCATCGCCGTGCTGACGGTCGAGGAAGCCGCGCCCAATTTCCACGCCCGGCTGGCGGCGAAGTCGCGGCTCTATCGCTACCGCATCGTCAACCGCCGCGCGCCGCTGGCGATCGACCAGGGCCGCGCCTGGCACGTGCAGGTGGCGCTGGACAGCGACGCGATGCACGACGCCGCGCAGGTGCTGGTGGGCCGCCACGACTTCTCGACCTTCCGCGCCTCGCTCTGCCAGGCCAAGTCGCCGGTCAAGACGCTCGACCAGCTCGACGCGCGGCGTCTAGGCGAGGAGATCGAGGTGACCGCCCGCGCCCGCTCCTTCCTGCATCACCAGGTGCGCAACATGGTGGGCACGCTGGCGCTCGTGGGCCGCGGCAAGTGGAGCAAGGCCGACGTCGCCAAGGCGCTGGCCGCCGCCGACCGCACCAAGGGCGGCCCGACCGCGCCGCCCGACGGGCTCTATCTCGTGGAGGTTCGCTACTAGCGCAGCATCATCCGGCCGACGCCGTAGATGAGCTGGTTGAGCAGGAAATCGATCACGACGATCAATGCCGCCGTGCCGCGGCTGACGTCGAGCACGGCGCGGGCGAGGAACCACAGCACGCCCAGCGCGTAGAGCAGCGAGGCGATCTCGAGCACGTCGACCGCGACACCGGGGAACAGCCCGCTGGCGCGCGCCGCCGACACGGCGGCCATCAGCACGAGCTGCGGCGCGTTGCACCAGTTGTAGGCGGTGAAATAGACGAAGTAGCGCTGGGCGCGGTCGAGCACGCGCACGAGATGGGCCATCACCAGCGGAAACGCCACCCAGCCCACCACGTAGGTGATCGTCTCGACCGCGGCGATGCGCCAGAACGGCTGCTCGGCCACGGCGTCGCCCACGGCCTGGGCCTGGTCGGCGCCGATCGAGCGCAGCACCAGCAGCACCACGTAGAGCGGCGCGATCAGACCGGCGCACCAGAACGACTCCCAGAAACCCTCGACCGACGGGTCGAGATAGTCGACGCCCCGCGCGTCGAAGCGGAAGAGCAGCCACGCGCCGTGGAGGTAGCGTCTTGCCTGTTCGGCGCCCGGCATCACGTCCCGCGCGTCAGGCGAAATAGCGGTCGAGCATGCCGCGATAGATGCCCACCAGCCGCGCCATGTCGGCGAGCGAGCAGCGCTCGTCGAACTTGTGCGCGGTCGCGTTGGTCATGCCGAACTCGCACACCGGGCAATGCGCCTTGATGAAGCGCGCGTCCGACGTGCCGCCGGTCGTGCTGAGCTCGGGCGTCTTTCCGGTCACGCCCTCGACCGCCTCGCACACCATCTTGCTGAGCGGCCCGGGCGGCGTCAGGAAGCTTTCGCCCGACACGTTGAAGCTGATGTCGTAGTGGGCCGGCCCGTTGTGGCCGGGCGAACCGAAGGCCTTGTCCAGGCGTTGGCGCACCCAGGCCTCGACGGACTTCGACGTGTGCTCGCTGGAGAAGCGGATGTTGAAGGTCGCCTTGCAGGCGCCGGGGATCACGTTCGACACCGGGTTGCCGACGTCGATCGTCGCGATCTGCAAGGTCGTGGGCTGGAAGTGCCGGTTGCCCTTGTCGATCGGCTCGCTGATCAGCGCCTGCATCATCGGCACCAGGCGGTGCAGCGGATTGTCGGCGAGCTGGGGATAGGCGGTGTGGCCCTGCACGCCGTGCACGGTGAGATACCCCGTCATCGCCCCGCGCCGGCCGATCTTGGCCATCTCGCCGACATGGTCGGGATTGCTGGGTTCGCCGACGATGCAGGAATCGAGCGTCTCGCCGCGCTGCTTCAGCCAGTCCAGCACCTTGACCGTGCCGTTGATCGCCGGCCCCTCCTCGTCGCCGGTAATGAGCAGGCTGATCGACCCGCCGAATTCCGGCCCGCGTTCGGCAAGGAATCCGCGCAGCGCCGACACGAAGCAGGCGATCGCCGCCTTCATGTCGGACGCGCCGCGGCCCCACAGATAGCCGTCCTTCACCACGGCGCCGAACGGATCGACCGACCAGCGCGCGCGGTCGCCCGGCGGCACCACGTCGGTATGGCCGGCATAGCAGAAGTTCCGCCCCTTGGTACCGATCCGCGCGTAGAGATTGTCGACCCGGTCCGTGCCGGGCTGCTCGAACGGCAGGCGATGGCAGGTGAAGCCCAGCGGCTTCAAGGCGCCTTCCATCACGTCGAGCGCGCCGGCATCCACCGGCGTCACGCTGGGGCAGCGCATCAGCGCCTGGGCGAGCTCCAGCGCATCGGCGGGTGGGGTCTGGATCGGTGCGTTCATGGCAAGGGCGACCCTTCGGCGAACTCATCCTTCGACAAGCTCAGGATGAGGAGCTTCCTGTGAACCAACTCTTTCTTCCTCATCCCGAGCCTGTCGAAGGATGAGGCCGCGCGGTCAATCCCGCAGCAGCTCGTTGATCGCGGTCTTGGCGCGGGTCTGCGCGTCCACGCGCTTGACGATCACCGCGCAGTAGAGCGACGGGCCCGGGCTGCCGTCGGGCAGGTTCTTGCCGGGCAGCGAGCCGGGCACCACGACCGAATAGGCGGGCACGCGCCCGTAGGTGATCTTGCCGGTGTCGCGCTCGACGATCTTGGTGGTCGCGCTGATGAACACGCCCATCGACAGGACCGAGCCTTCCTCGATCACCACGCCCTCGACGACTTCCGAGCGCGCGCCGATGAAGCAGTTGTCCTCGATGATCACCGGGTTGGCCTGCAGCGGCTCCAGCACGCCGCCGATGCCGACGCCGCCGGAAAGATGGCAGTTCTTGCCGATCTGCGCGCAGGACCCCACGGTGGCCCAGGTGTCGACCATCGTTCCGTTGCCGACATGGGCGCCAAGGTTCACGAAGCTTGGCATCAGCACGACGTTGGGCGCGATATAGGCGGAGTGGCGCACGACCGACCCCGGCACGGCGCGGAACCCGGCGGCGCGGAAGCGGTTCTCGCCCCAGCCGGCGAATTTCGACGGCACCTTGTCGAACCAGTTCGCCTTGCCCGGCGCGCCTTCGATCGGCCCCATGTCGGCGAGCCGGAAGGACAGCAGCACCGCTTTCTTCAGCCACTGGTTGACGACCCACTGCCCGGCCTTCTTCTCGGCGACGCGCATCTCGCCCGCGTCGAGCGCGGCCAGCGCCGTTTCGACCGCGTCGCGCACCGCGCCGGTGGTCGCGGGGTTGATCGCGTCGCGTTTCTCCCAGGCCTGGTCGATCGTCGCCTGAAGCGATTGCGGGTCGGGGCGCGCGCTGCTCATGTCGGGATTCCGCAACGAGGGTGGGTCAAGGGAAAGGCCGGGACAATGCGACCGTGACGCAAACGTGTCAATCGCGCGGCGGCGCCGGTAGGCCCGCGCGCAGATCGGCCGCATCGACCAGCCATTCGGTCAGGTCTTCGATCACGTGATGCACGTGTTCCATGTCGTCGCCCGGCTGCGCCCAGGCCCAGTCGACCTTGACCCAGGCCGTCGCCATGCCGCGGTCATGTGCCGGCTTCAGGTTGCGGGCGATGTCCTCGAACAGGATCGCCGCGCGCGGATCGATCGCGTGGCGGGTCAGAAGCTGGTCGTAGATCGCGGGCTCGGGCTTCGGCACGTAGTCGGCGGCGTGGATGTCGAAGACCGCCTCGAAATGATGGCCGACGCCCAGTCGCTCCATCACGCGCTCGGCATGCCGGACCGTGCCGTTGGTGAAGACCAGCTTGCGCCCGGGCAGGCGCGCGAGCGCGCCGTCCAGCACGGGGTTGGGCGGCACCGGCGTGACGTCGATGTCGTGGACGAAGTTCAGGTATTCGACCGGATCCAGCCGGTGCTCGACCATCAGCCCGCGCAGCGTCGTGCCGTATTTCGCCAGGTAGCCCTTCTGTACCACCCGCGCCTGGTCGGCCGGCAAGGCCAGCAGGCGCGATACGAACGCGCCAATGCGTTGATCGACCTGATGAAAAAGGTTGCAGGCGGCGGGATAGAGGGTGTTGTCCAGGTCGAAAACCCAGGTATCGATATGCCCCAGCCGGGCGGCGGCGGATGTCGTGCTGTCGGCCATGGGTCTAGAACTCGCACGGCCGAGCAAGGCTCGGCAAGCCTGGCCTTAAGGCGTTGTTTCCTCGTGTCTTTACGCATGGTTAAGCGATGCCTTCCTACAGTCGGGCGAGCCTTCCTCATCCCCGGCCCGGTCGTCCATGCCCATGCCCCGCTCGAATTCCCCAGCCGTCCCGGCGCCCGCGTCCCCCCCGCGCGGCGATGTGCTGCACTCGATGCTCGCCGCCCTGCCCGAGCCCGGATTGCTGCTCGGCCAGGACGGCGCCCTGGTGGCCTGCAACGCGGCCGCGGCCGGGTTCGCCGAGGCCCTGGCGGCGGAAGCCATGCGCGTCAGCGCGATCGCCGCGGCCGCCGGCCGGGCGCGGATCAAGATCGCCCTGGCCGGGCAGTCGCGCTGGTTCGACCTGGCCACCGCGCCGCTGGACGATGGCCGGCTGACGCTCGCCCTCGCGCACGAATGCACGATGGAGCAGAACCTGCGCGACGCGCTGATCGAATCGCGCCTGCGCTTTCGCGACCTGGTCGAGATGTCCAGCGACTTCGCCTGGGAGACCGATGCCGAGGGCGCGTTCGTGTTCGTCAATCCGCAGACCGTGCTGGGATTCGCCGCGCGCGGCATGATCGGGCGCCGGCCGGCCGACTTCATGATCGATCCGCAGACCGCCGGCGCGCCGCTGCCCTTCGATTCCGTCGAGCCGGTGGACGGAACCGAGTTCTGGGCCTTGGACACCGAGCGACGGCCGCGCTGCCTGATCGCGGTCGCCCGTCCGATCGTCGATGGCGAAGGCCGGCGCACCGGCGTGCGCGGCATGTGCCGCGACGTGACGGAGGAACGCCTGCGCGAGGCCGACCTTGCGCAGGCGCTGCAGGCCGCCAGCGTGCTGGGTCACATCCTGGCGGCGATGCGCGAGGCGATCGAACCGAAGGCGATCCTGGAATCCGCCTGCGCCGCCATCGTGCCGGCGCTGTCGGCCGCCGGATGCCGGCTCTACCGCGCGCGCGACGACGGGTCGATGTGGTCGGCGGCCGGCATGGGATTCCCGCCCGAGGGGCTCGACGACGCCAGCCTGGCGACCATCGACCCGGCGCGGCAGCCGACCGCCGCCGCGATCCCGCTGATCGCCGCCGACGCGCGCTATCGCCGTTTCGTCAACGGCCGGATCGTGCTGTGGCGCCTGGCGGACGCGCCGGACTGGAACCAGGCCGACCGCGCGCTGCTCGCGAAAGTGTCCGACCAGCTTGGCGTTGCGCTGGCCGAAATCGGCGAGCGCGAGACGCTGGAACGCCTGTCGGCCACCGATCCGCTGACCGAGTTGTTGAACCGGCGCGCCTTCGCGGAGCGGCTGCGCCAGCATGTCGCCCGCGCGGCGGCGGGCAAGCGCGCCGGCGCGCTGGTCTATGTCGACCTGGACAACTTCAAGCAGATCAACGATCGCGCCGGCCATGACCGGGGCGACACGGCGTTGAAGGCGGTGGCGTTGCTGCTGCAGCGCACGGCACGGCCGACCGACCTGGTGGCGCGGATGGGCGGCGACGAATTCGCGCTGTGGCTTGCCGATGCCGACGCGCGCGGCGCGGAATCCCGCGCGAAACGCCTGATCGCCGATGCCGCGGAACTGCACCGCTTCGATGTCGACCCGTCGCGCCCGCTTGGCCTGTCCCTGGGCGTGGCCGTGTTCGATCCCAAGAGCGGCGAAAGCGCGGACGCGCTGATCGGCCGCGCCGACGCCGCTATGTATCGCGGCAAGCATGGCGGCAAGGGCCGGGTGGTGATGGCCGCGCCGTTCGGCGTCGAGCCGGGACGCGCCGCATGAGCGCCGCTGCCCGCCACGCGACGAACCCCGCGGAGCCGGTACCCGGCTACGACGAGGCCAAGCGGCTCGCCCGCAGCACGGATGCGACGGACCGCCAGCGCCTGGCGGAATCGGAATCGTCCCTGCCGGAGATCCTCTACTACCTGACCGCCGACCCGGCGGTCGAGGTGCGCCGCGCCATCGCGTCGAACCCCGCGACGCCGCGCCAGGCCGACCTGGTCCTGGCCGGCGACAGCGACCAGGGCGTGCGCGAGAGCCTGGCGACCAAGATCGCGCGCGTGCTGCCGCATCTCAGCCGCGACGAGCAGGATGCGGTCTACCGCACCACGGTGCAGGTGCTGGAGAAGCTGGCGAACGACCAGGCCGCCCATGTCCGCCAGATCCTGGCCGAGGCGCTGAAAACCATGGCCGAGGCGCCGGCCGAGGTGATCGGCCGGCTGGCGCGCGATGTCGAGCTGGGCGTCGCGGCGCCCGTACTGGAATTCTCGCCGCTGCTGTCGGAAGACGACCTGATCGAGATTATCGCCGCCGGTCCCGCGCAGGGCGCGCTGAACGCGATTTCGCGCCGCGTCAATGTCGGCGGCCGCGTTGCCGACGCGATCGTCGGCAAGGACGACGCCGATGCGATCGCGGCGCTGCTCGGCAACGCCAGCGCCCAGATCCGCGAAGAGACGCTGGACCGCATCGTCGACAAGGCGCCGCGGCACGAGGCCTGGCACGAGCCGCTGGTGCGACGGCCGCGTTTGCCGGCCGGCATGGTCAGGCGCATCTCGCGCTTCGTCGCCGATTCGCTGCTGAGCGTGCTGCGCGACCGCAGCGATCTCGATCCCACCACCGCCGCGGCGCTGGCGGCCGAGGTCGACAAGCGCCTGGAGCAGGACGCGGCCGAGCCGCGCCCGGATGGCAAGCCCACTGGCGGCAAGCAGACCGGCGCCGAGACCGCCCAGGAACGCGCCGCGGCGATGCACAAGAAGGGCGAACTGGACGAGGACGCCGTGCTGCGCGCTGTCAACACCGGCGAACGTCCGTTCGCGCTCGCGGCGCTGGCCGTGCGGTCCGGGATCAACCAGCGCACGATCGAGCACCTCTTCACCCTGCGCAGCGCCAAGGGCGTGGTGTCGCTGGCCTGGAAATGCGGCTTCACGATGCGCCTGGCGACGCAACTGCAGATGCGCATGGCGGGCATCCCGCCGCAGCAGGTGCTGCGCGCCCGCGCCGGGGTTGAGTTTCCGCTCAGCAAGGCCGATATGAACTGGCAGATCGAGTTCATCGAAGGCCTGGGCAAGGGATGAGCGGTTCTTCCGCCGGTATACCGCCGGCCGTTTTCGTGTCGCACGGCGCGCCGACCCTGCTGCTGGAAGGCGGGCCGGCCGTCTCGTTCCTCGCGGGCCTCGGCCAGGCGCTGGACAAGCCCAGCGCCGTCGTCTGCGTGTCGGCGCATTGGGAGACCGACGCGCCCAGCGTGTCGGCGGCCGAGCGGCCCGAGACGATTCACGATTTCTCCGGCTTCCCGCGCGAGCTCTACGCCATGCGCTATCCGGCCCCGGGCGCGCCGGGCCTGGCGACGCGCGTGCGCGACGCGCTGGCGAAAGCCGGCTTGTCCTGCGCGATCGACCCCGGCCACGGCCTCGACCACGGGGCCTGGGTTCCCATGAAGCTGATGTATCCCGCGGCCGACGTGCCGGTGCTGCAACTTTCCGTGCAGCCCCATCGCGACCCGGCGCATCACCTGGCGGTCGGCCGCGCGCTCGCGCCGCTTCGCCGCGACGGCGTGCTGGTGCTGGGCAGCGGCAGCGCGATCCACAATCTGCGCGCGCTGCGCTGGGGCGCCGACAAGCCCGAGGCGTGGGCGACCGGCTTTGCCGACTGGCTGGACCACAAGGTGGCCGAAGGCGCCGTCGACGATCTGATCCACTACCGCGACCGCAACCCCGGGGGCACGCGCGCGCATCCGACCGACGAGCATTTCCTGCCGCTGTTCGCGGCGATGGGCGCGGGCGACGCCGCCCAGGGGCGCCGGCTGCATTCGAGCTTCTCCCACGGCAATCTGGGCATGCAGGCCTACGCCTGGGGCTGATCGCGCCGGCCAGCCCCAGCCTTCGGGTCGCGCTGATCCGTCGCACCGGAACCTTCGCCGCGATGCTTGCGGCGTTCCCACCAGGTCCGCCAGATTGAAGCCCTTGAATCGGGAGGGGCCATGTTCGCGCGCCACGCGGAACTGCTGACCGCAGCCCAGGTCGGGCGCATTCACGAGCGCTCGCTCGACGTTCTGGAGGACGTGGGCGTGCTGGTGCGCAACCGCAAGGCGCGCGAGCGCTTCGCGCATTTCGGCTGCCGCGTCGATCGCGATGCCGAGCTCGTGCGCTTCCCGCGCGCCGTCGTGGAGGAGTTCCGCGCCGCGATTCCGACGCGCTTCACCTTCCATGCCCGCGACGAACGCTACAGCAAGACGATCCCCGACGACGCGCTGGTGGTCGCGACGGCAAGCTCGGCGCCCAACCTGATCGATCCGGACAGCGGCGCCGAGCGCCGCTCGCGCTCCGACGACATCGCGCGCATCGGGCACCTCGTCAACCTGCTCGACGGCATCGACGTGTTCTCGATCTCGGTCCTGGCCGACGACGCGCCCGCCGACCAGTTCAGCCTGTCGCGCTTCTACCCGGCCCTGAAGAACTGCGCCAAGCCGGTGCGAACCTCGGTGATCGACGACCGCGAGGCGCGCCAGGTGATGCGGCTGGGGTCGCTGGTCGCCGGGGACGAGGCGGCTTTCCGCCGCCGGCCGTTCATCACCTTCGGCTATTGCGCGATCGTCTCGCCGCTGACGATGGATTTCGATTCCACCGAGATGCTGATGTTCTACGCCGAGGAGGGGCTGCCGGCCTATGGAACGCTGGCGCCGATCGGCGGCATCAGCGCGCCGTTGTCGATGGCGGGCATGCTGGTGCAGAGCAATGCCGAATGGCTGGCCGCGGCGGTCCTTGCGCAGATGTCGCGGCTGGGCACGCCGCTGATCTACAACCATCTTCCGGTGATCGGCGACATGCGCTCCGGCGCGTATGCGGCGGGCGCGGTCGAGACCGGCATCCTGGCGATGGCGCTGACCCAGATGGCGCGCTTCTACAACGTACCGGCCGGTTCCTACCTCGGCCTCACCAACGCGAAACTCGGCGATGCCCAGGCCGGCTACGAGAAGGCGATGTCGCCGGCGCTGGCGGCCGCGGCGGGCATCGATTTCGTGGTCATGGGCGGCCTGCTGGACGCGCTGATGGAGTTCGACTTCGGCCAACTCGTGATCGACAACGAGATCGCGCAAATGCTGAAGCGGCTGCGCCAGCACCTGTCCCTGGGCGACGTCGATGCCACGATCGACGAGATCCGCGCGGCCGGACCCGCCGGCATGTACGTGGCCAGCCCCGGCACGGTGGCGGGAATGAAGACCGCCGCCTTCCTTCCGACGGTGGCCGACCGCGAGCGGCGGGAGTTGTGGCACGACCAGGGCGCCACGGACGCGCATGGCCGCGCGCTGGTCCGGGCCAAGCGGCTGCTGTCGCGGCCCAATCCGCACGTGCTGCCGCCGGAAGTCGACGCACGGGTGCGCGCCGGATTGCCGGCCGGGCTTGTCGCGGGGGATTCCGTGCCGGCGGAGCGCTGGGGAAGCCTCGACGCCGGCCCGGCGCGCGAGCGGAGGGGACGGCGGCGCCACGCCGCGGCGTCGTAGCGACCCTCGGCCGGTCGCGCGGCCGCCGTGCCAAAGACGTGGCGAAACGCCCGGGGCTGATCGGCGCCGGCCAGTCACCACCCGTCGCGTTGCGCTGATCCGTATTGCCGAAGGCCTATAGCCGCCAGGCCCGTCACTCCTCGACCACGATCGTGCCGTCCATGTCCTCGTGCCCGTCGCCGCAGAAGACGTCGCAGGCGAAGACGAAGGTGCCGGGCTTGTCCGGCGTCAACGGCACGCGGACGGTCTGATCCGGCAGCACGTCGCTGCGGATTCCCAGCGCCGGCATCTTAAATCCGTGGATGCGGTCGATGGCCGTGAGCTCCAGCACGACGGGCACGCCCTTCTTGAGGACGATCTTCGCCGGGGTGTATTCGAACTTCTTCGCGCTGATCCGGATCACCGCCGGTTCGGGTGCCGCCCGGGCGGGCGTCAGCGCCCCGGCGGCCGCGGTCGCCAGGGCGACGACCGCGGCAATGGCTTGCCTCCCAAGCATGGCCGCGGACCTAGGCCAGCGGCACTTCGCGGATCGCCGGCTGGTCCGGCGCCGGCCCGTTCGCGATGTCCCGGAAGCCCAGGCCCTTGAACGGCGCCGCCGGATTCCAGGCGACCGGCGGGGTGCGCTTGGGCTGCGAGCCGGGCGCCGGCTGCGGGAAGATCAGCGAGGTCGCGGCGTGGTGCGCGATATGCCCGGTCGTGTGATGGTGTTCCTGGTGGATATGGCCGTAGAACACCGTGACGTGCCGGTAGGGCATCAAGAGATCGAGCGCGGCAGCCCCGTCCGCCGTGGCCCAGTCCCAGTCGGGGTAGAGGTCGAACAGCGGGCGATGCGCCAGCACGATGATCGGCTGATCCTTGCTCTGCTGCGCCAGGTCGGCCGCCAGCCAGTCGAGCTGCGCCCTGCCGATCTTCGCGCCCGGATCGGACACGTTGTCGAGCGCGATGAAGTGGATGCCGGCATGATCGAAGGTGTAGTAGGTGCGGCCGAAGAATTCCTTGAACGCCTCGCCGGCATCCAGCGACGCATCGTGTTCGCCCGGGATGAAGCGCAGCTCCTTCACGCGCAGCTCCTTGACGATATCCTTGAACTCGGCCATGCGCCGGCGGCGCTCCTTGGGATCGTCCGTCGTGTGGGTCAAATCGCCGGTGAACATGATGAATTCGGGCTGCCGGCCGAGCGCATTGACCGCGGCCACCGCACGCGGCAGCGTCGTGCGGGCTTCGGGGTTCGGCGCGCCGGCGAAACCCCAGTGCGTATCGGTCATCTGGACGAAGTGGAAATCCCGGCCGGCGGCGGCCAGGTAGGCGGGCGAGGCCAGGCCGGCGGCGAACACGACGCCGCCACAGCCGGCCAGCTTGAGGAAGTCGCGGCGGTCGAGATCGGATTTCATCATGGCTTTCTCCCGTCAAGGCGGATGGCTTCGGTGAGCACGGGGATGACCGGCGGCGAGCGCCCGCTATTCCCGGCGATTTTTTCCGGCGGGGCGGGAATAAGCCGGGGGAAGCGCGGGTCTGGAACGGGATGGAGCCGCGCCAGAAAGGGGCCCTGCCGGGTGGCAGCGCCGTGACCGACGACGACGACCGGGATCGGCGCGCGGAGAGGCGGCGCTTCGACGATGTGGCCCTGCCGCATCTCGACGCGGCCTTCAACCTTGCCCGCTGGCTGGTCGGCACCCATGCCGATGCCCAGGACGTGGTGCAGGACGCCTTCCTGCGCGCCCTGCGTCACTTCGACGGCTATCGCGGCGGCGACGCGCGGAGCTGGGTCCTCAGCATCGTGCGCCGCTGCAGCTACACCTGGCTGGCGCGCAACGGCGCCGCAGAGACCCTGCCGCTGGCGGACGACGCGGTCATGGCGGAGCCGGGCGGGCCCGAGGATCCCGAGCTCGCCGCCCTGCGCGGCGCCGACCGCCGGCGCCTGGCAACCCTGATCGAGCGGCTGCCGCCCGCTTTTCGCGAGGTGTTGGTGCTGCGCGACCTGGAGGAGATGTCCTATCGCGAGATCGCGCTGGCCTGCGACATCCCGGTCGGCACGGTGATGTCGCGCCTGGCGCGCGCGCGAACGGCGCTGCGGCGCGCCTGGGAAAAGCCCATCGCGAAGGAGCCGGCACCAAGGGAGAAGGACCGTGGAGTGTAGGGAAGTGGCCGGCCTGGCCGACGCCTTCATCGACGGCGAGCTGGAAGCCCCGCGCCGCGCCGCGGTCGCCGCGCACCTGCTGGGCTGCATGGACTGCCGACGGCTGGTCGAGGAGACGCGCGAGATGGTCGAGGCGATCCGCGACCAGGCGCCGTACTACACGGCGCCGGCCGGCCTGGCCGCGCGGGTCGCCGAGGCGCCGGCCCTTGCCTTGCCGCCGGATATCCGGGACTCGCGCTGGAACGTGCGTCGGCGGGCGCGGCAATGGAGCCTGGCCGCCTCGTTCCTGGCGGTGGCGGTCTTCTCTTCGCTCGCCACGTATCGGCTGGCCGTGCCGACGTCCGGTGAAATCCTGGTCGACGAGCTGGTCTCCGGCCATGTGCGCTCGCTGATGGTCGACCACCTGACCGACGTCGCCTCTTCGGACCAGCACACCGTCAAGCCGTGGTTCAACGGCAAGCTGGACCTGGCGCCGCCGGTCAAGGACCTGACGACGCGCGGCTTCCCGCTTGTGGGCGGAAGGCTGGACTATGTCGGCGGCCGGCCGGCGGCGGTGCTGGTCTATCGCCACCGCCAGCACGTCATCAATCTGTTCATCGTGCCCGACAATCCGCAGCGCCCCACGACCGCGGCGCCTGTGGTGCGCCACGGCTTCAACGTCCTGGCGTGGCGCGATGCCGGGTTGCAGTTCTGGGCCGTGTCGGACCTCGCGGTCGAGGATCTCGGCAAGTTCCGCGAGCTGGTGCGCGAGGCGGAGTCGTGAGCGATCGGCCTAGCGCAGCTTGGGATTGAGCGCGTCGCGCAGCCAGTCGCCCAGCAGGTTCACCGCCAGCACCAGCGCCGCCAGCGTGATGCCCGGAAAGATCACGATCCACCACTCCCCGGAGAACAGGAAATTGTTGCCGATGCGGATCAAGGTGCCGAGCGAGGGCTGGGTCGGCGGCACGCCGACGCCCAGGAAGCTCAAGGTCGCCTCGGTCAGCACCGCGACCGCCAGGCCCACCGTCGCGATCACCAGCACGGGGCCGATGACGTTGGGCAGCACGTGCTTCAGCATGATCAGCACGGGATGCAGCCCGATCACGCGCGCCGCCTGGACGTATTCCTTGCTCTTCTCGACCAGGGTCGAGGCGCGGACGGTGCGCGCGTACTGCACCCAGTTCGAGATGCCGATCGCGAAGACCAGCACGAACAGCGCCAGGCGCGCATGCACGTCCGGCGGCAGCAGCGCGCGCGTCACGCCGTCGATCATCAGCGCGATCAGGATGGTGGGAAAGGTGAGCTGCACGTCGGCCAGCCGCATGATCACGATTTCGGCCCAGCCGCCGGCATAGCCCGCGATCAGCCCGACCGCGATCCCCACCACCATCGCGAACAGCACGGCGAAGACGCCCACGGTCAGCGACACGCGCAGTCCGTAGAGGATGGCCGACAGCATATCGCGGCCCTGGTCGTCGGTGCCCAGCACGAACTGCCAGCTTCCCTCCGACGACCAGACCGGCGGGTTGAAGGCGTCGATCAGCTGCAGCGCGCCGGGATCCCACGGGTTCTGCGGCGCGATCCAGGGCGCCAGGATGGCGGCGAGGATCATTCCGGTCGCGGTCAGGGCGGCAGCCATGGTCGCGGGCGAAGACCGAAAACTGTGCCAGATGTCGCTGTCCAGCGCGCGCGCCAGCATCCCCGCGGCCGCCATCGCTACAGCCCCCGCTCGGGCGCGCCGCGGTCGGCGCGCAGCCGCGGGTCGACCAGGTAATAGAGCAGGTCGACGGCGAGGTTGATGCCGACGAAGAACAGCGCGATCAGCAGCAGGTAGGTCGACATCACCGGGATGTCGGCGAACTGGATGGCCTGCAGGAACAGCAGGCCCATGCCGGGCCACTGGAACACGGTCTCGGTGATGATCGAGAAGGCGATCAGCCCGCCGATCTGCAGGCCCATGATGGTGATCACGGGGATCAACGTGTTCTTCAGCGCGTGGCCGAAATTGACCGCGCGGTTGGTGAGCCCCCGCGCGCGCGCGAACTTGATGTAGTCCGTCCGCAGCACCTCGAGCATTTCGGCGCGCACCAGCCGCATGGTCAATGTGAGCTGGAACAGGCCCAGCGTGATCGCCGGCAGGATGATGGATTTCCAGCCGCTGATCGTTAACAGCCCGGTGCTCCAGAATCCGATCTGCACGACGTCGCCGCGTCCGAAGGTCGGCAGCCATTTGAGGACCACGCCGAACAGCAGGATCAAGAGGATGCCGATCAGGAAGGTCGGCAGGGAAATGCCGACCAGCGAGACCGCCATCAGCGCCCGGCTGAGCCAGTGCCGGGGCCGAAGCCCCGTCAGCACGCCGAGCGGAATCGCGAAGACGAGCGCGAACAGCCCCGCCATGCCGGCCAATTCGAGCGTCGCCGGCAGGCGCTCGGCCAAGAGCTCGCCGACCGGTTTCACCGTGCGCAGCGACACGCCGAAATTGCCGGTCACGACGTTGCCGAGAAAGCGCGCGAACTGGAGCATGACGGGCTGGTCCAGTCCCAGGTTGGCGCGCATGCGCTGGACGTCCTCGGGCGAGGTGTCCTGGCCGATCATCTGCTGCACCGGGTCGCCGACGTACTGAAACACGGCGAACGAGACGAGCGCCACGGTCACGAGCACCAGCAGCGACTGGAACAGGCGCTCCACCACGTAGGCGATCATCTGGCCAACGACCTAAGAACCCATGGACCGGCCCGCCTGCCGCGAGACCTCGCAGGCCTCAACCGGCGGGCGCCCGGATGCTAACCCAACGGTGGCCGGCGCGAAATACCTCCGGCGGGCGCTATTTCATCTGCACGTACCACCACAGGAACTCGTTGCCGGCGTGCGGCTCGAGGTGGGCGATCGAATCGCGCGCGGCCCAGGCGATGGTCTGCTGATGCAGCGGAATATAGGCGACCTCGTCGATCGCGATTTTCCACGCGTCGTGGATCAGCGCGTCGCGCTTCTTCTGGTCGGTCTCCTCGCCGATCTTGTCGACCAGCGCGTCGAACGCTTTGTTCGACCACCTGCCATAGTTGCAGCAGGTCGGAATCGACTTGCCGTCCGGGCCGGTCGGCACGGTGCGGTGCAGGAACTGCATCGGATTCCACGAGTCGTAGCTGCCCGGCGCCCAGCCCAGCATGTAGAAGCTGGTTTCCA
>JADLEG010000132.1 GCA_020846275.1 Alphaproteobacteria bacterium | reverse complement strand
TGTCCCCCCTCCCTTGACGGGAGGAGGAAAGGGTAGGGTGGCAGTCGTGCGCGCATGAAACCCCTGCCCCTAACCCCCTCCCGCAAGGGGAGGGGGGACAAAGCAATAAACACGGCTGCATGACCCACGACATCCTCTTCGAGAGACGCGGTGCGATCGGGCTGGCCACGCTCAACCGCCCGAAGGCGCTGAACGCGCTGACCCTGCCGATGATCCGCGCGTTCGCACGCCAGCTCGATGCCTGGGAGCCCGATCCGGCGGTGCGCGCGATCGTGCAGACTGGCGCCGGCGACCGCGCGTTCTGCGCGGGCGGCGACATCCGCGCGATTCACGACGCCGGCAAGGCGGGCGACCGGCTGACGCGCGACTTCTTCCGCGAGGAATACGCGCTGAACCACCGGCTGCACCGCTGTCCAAAGCCCGTCGTGGCGCTGATCGACGGGGTGACGATGGGCGGCGGGGTGGGCCTGTCGGTGCACGGCTCGCACCGCGTCGCGACCGAGCGCACGGTCTTCGCCATGCCCGAGACGGGCATCGGGCTGTTTCCCGATGTCGGCGGCGGCTATTTCCTGCCGCGCCTGGCGGGCAAGGTCGGCATGTACCTGGCGCTCACAGGCGCGCGGCTGAAGGTCGCCGACATGCTCCATTGCGGCATCGCCACGCACTGCATGGCGTCGTCCGACCGCGCGGCGGTGATCGACGCCCTGGCCGCGGCGGACTACGGGTTGAACCCGCATGGCGGCGTCAACCGCGTGCTGGCGGAATTCGCGGCGGCGCCGGGCGACGCGCCGCTGAAGCAGCACCGCGCGACGATCGACCGCTGCTTCGCCGCCCAGTCGGTCGAGGCGATCCTCGCCGCGCTGGAAGCGGACGGGTCGGCCTGGGCAGGCGAGCAGCGCGCGGCGATCCTGGCGAAATCGCCAACCGCGCTGAAAATCACGCTGCGCCAGATGCGCGACGGCGCCGGCATGAGCCTGGCCGAGGAATTGCGAATGGAATACCGCATGATGCAGGGCTGTATCGCCGGCAACGACGTCTACGAGGGGGTGCGCGCGGTGATCATCGACAAGGACAACAACCCGCAATGGCGCCCGCCGAGCCTGGCGGCGGTCGACGACGCGCTGGTCGAGCGGCATTTCGTGGAACCGCCGGATGGCGACCTGATGCTCTAGACGAGCCGCCGTTGCCGATCGACCTCGTGCTTCGACAGGTTCAGCGTGAGGTCGATTGTCGCAGCGCGCCACCGGCTGCATTCTGGATTCAGCCTCGTCCTGAGCCTGTCGAAGGATGAGGCCCCACGCGGGGAGGAAAGAAATGGCCACGATCGGATTCATCGGCCTGGGCAACATGGGCGGGCCGATGGCGCGCAACCTGTTGAAGGCGGGGCACCAGCTCAAGGCGTTCGACCTGTCGCCGGCGGCCCTCGACGCGGCGGCGACGGCGGGCGCATCGCTCGCCAGGACCGTGGGCGAAGCCGCCAAGGGCGTCGAGATCGTGGTCTCGATGCTGCCCGCCGGCCAGCACGTGCGGCAGGTCTACGGCGGCAAGGACGGCGTGCTTTCCACGGCAGCGCCCGGCACGCTTTTGATCGACTGCTCGACCATCGACGTCGATTCGGCGCGGGCGGTCGCGGCCGACGCCAAGGCCAAGGGCCTCTCGATGCTCGACGCGCCGGTGTCGGGCGGGACGGGCGGGGCGGAGTTGGGCACGCTGACCTTCATGGTCGGCGGCGAAGCCGAGGCCTTCGCGCGCGCCGAGCCGGTGCTCAAGCAGATGGGCAAGACCGTCGTCCATGCCGGCCAGTCGGGGGCCGGCCAGGCCGCCAAGATATGCAACAACATGATCCTGGGAATCTCGATGATCGCCGTCGGCGAGGCCTTCGTGCTGGCCGAGAAGCTGGGCCTGGACAAGCAGAAGCTCTTCGAGATCAGCGCCAAGTCCTCGGGCCAGTGCTGGTCGCTGACGACCTATTGCCCAGTCCCCGGGCCGGTCCCCACCTCGCCCGCCAACCGCGACTACAAGCCCGGCTTCACGGCCGATATGATGTTGAAAGATTTGAGACTTTCCCAACAGGCGGCCCAGGGCGCCGGGGTGGCGACTCCGCTGGGTGCGGCAGCCGCCGCCCTCTATGGCCTGTTCGCGGCGGCGGGCCACGGCCCGGTCGATTTTTCCGGCATTATCAAAATGATTCGAGGGGGTTCATGACTCTTTTGATTGATGGTTAAGGGAAACTAATTGTAAATAAGTCTGCTGCTAGGACAATGTCTTGTGGACGGACAGAAGGTCCGCGCCATGAGCTAGGCCAGCCACGTAGGCATCAGCGTCGAGGGGAGCCCCCCGTGAAAATCGCCTATCTAGACACGATCCGCCTGATCGAGCGCCTGCACCGCCAGTTCTTGGAAGTGGTGAAGGGCGAGCTCGACCGCCGCGGCACGCAGGACATCAACAACGTCCAGGGCCTGATCCTCTACAACATCGGCCAGGAGGACCTGACGGTCGGCGAGTTGACCAACCGCGGCTACTACCTGGGCTCGAACGTGTCCTACAACGTGCGCAAGATGGTCGAGAACGGCTATCTGACGCAGGAACGCTCGCCGCACGACCGGCGCTCGGTACGGGTCAAGCTGACGGACAAGGGCCTGACCCTGTGGAAGGCGCTCGACGAGATGTTCGACCGCCACCTGACCCAGATCGCCCCCGGCTACACCAACGAGCAGGATTTGACCGGCGCGATCGGCTCGCTGCGCCGGCTGGAGCGCTTCTGGATCGCCGCCGGCGAGTTCGGCGTCCGCATCCCGCCGCCCGCGGCCTAAGACCGGTTTCCACCCCAGTTGACGGTGATTTCCGGGCGCGGCCGTGGGGAACGGCCGCGTTCGTGATGCTTTTTTTACCGCCTGTGTGGAAACTGGCGCTTGCGGTACGGGCGAATCTGATTCATTTATTTGACAGATTTGTTACGTCGTCCGCCGCTGAAGCGGACAGGTAGAGCCTTGGGGCGGCTGGTCCCCGGGGAGAACGACGATAAACGGCACGACAATTCTGCTGCACATCCTCGGCGGGGCCGCGCTGCTGCTCTGGGGCCTGCGCATGGTGCGCACGGGCATCACCCGCGCCTATGGCGCCGGGCTGCGCCGCGCGGTGGGCGCGGGGCTGGCCAACCCGGCGACCGCCTTGCTGGCTGGGCTGGGCGCGACGCTGGTTCTGCAGAGCAGCACCGCAACCTCGCTGATGGTGTCCTCCTTCGCGGGCAAGGGGCTGGTTTCGGCCGGTCCGGCGCTGGCGACCATGCTGGGCGCCGACCTGGGCACCAGCCTCGTGGCGCAGGCGCTGTCGTTCAAGATCACCTGGCTGTGGCCGCTCCTGGTCCTGGCCGGCTTCATCGGCTTCTCGGTCGGCTCGTCGACCCGGCTGCACGATCTGGGCCGCGTCGCGATCGGCCTTGGCCTTGTCCTGCTGGCGCTGTCGTCGATCGTGTCGGCCACCGAGCCCCTGCGCGGCTCCGCGACAATGATGGAGGTGCTGCACGGCATGCAGGGCGATCCGCTGATGGGCGTCTTGATCGCGGGCGCGCTGACCATGCTGGCCTATTCCAGCCTGGCGGTCATCCTCCTGGTGGTCTCGCTGACGGCTGCCGGGCTGGTGCCGGTGCCCTTCGCGCTGGCGCTCGTGCTGGGCGCGAACCTGGGCGCGGGGCTGCTGCCGGTGTTCACGACGCTCCGGTCCGATGCCGCCGCCCGGCGCGTGCCGCTGGGCAACGCGATCTTCCGCATCGTCGGCGTGGCGGTCGCGCTGCCGCTGCTGCCCCACCTGCCGGGGCTGCTCGCCAGCATCGAGTCCGATCCGGCCCGGATGGCGGTCAATTTCCACACCGTGTTCAATTTCGGCCTATGCGTGCTGTTCATCGGCGTCATCGGGCCGGTCGCGCGGCTGTGCGAGCGCATCCTGCCCGACAAGCCGCTCGAGGCCGACCCGCGCCGCCCGCGCCACCTCGACCCCAGCGCGCTGGACATGCCCACGGTGGCGCTGTCCTGCGCCGCCCGCGAGACCATGCGCATGGCCGACGCGATCGAGACCATGCTGAAGCGCACGATCGAGGCCTTCGAATCCGACGACCGCAAGCTGACCAGCGAGATCGAGCGTTCCGACGACATCGTCGATGCGCTGCACGAGGCGATCAAGCTCTACCTGACCAAGCTCTCGGGTGAGACGATGGACGACGACCAGCGCAAGCGCTGCATCGAGACGATCGCGTTCACCACCAACCTCGAGCATATCGGCGACATCATCGACAAGAACCTGATGGAGCTCGCCACCAAGAAGATCAAGCGCCAGATGCGCTTTTCGACCGAGGGCGCGGCCGAGATCCGCGACATGCACGCGCGGCTGGTGGACAACCTGCGCCTGTCGATGGGCGTGTTCATGTCGGGCGACCTGAAGATGGCGCGCCGGCTGCTGCAGGAGAAGGAGCAGTTCCGCGACCTCGAGCGCTCGGCCTCGGAGAACCACTTCAACCGCCTGCGCGCGGGCCGCGTCGAATCGATGGAATCGAGCGCGCTGCACCTCGACATCATCCGCGACTTCAAGCGGATCAATTCGCACATCACCTCGGTCGCCTATCCGATCCTCGAGCAGGCGGGCGAGCTGCGCTCCAGCCGCCTGGTCGCCGACCGCCACCGCCGCGACGTGCCGGGCAAGGGTTCGGAGCCGGAAACGAGCGAAGTCACCCTGCCGGCGGGGACCCCCGCGCGGGGATAGCGCTTACCGCGGCAGGAACACGAAATTGTAGATGTAGCGGCCGGCCGCCATCTCGGCCTTCAAGTCGAGGGATGAGACGGTGGCGAGCACGCCCGCGCGCATACACAGGGCGCGGTAGCCCAGGCTCTCGATCCACGCGATGACGGCCTCCGGCGGTTCGCCGGTGTTCTTCTCCTCGATCTCGACCAGGAGGGTCGGCCGGCAGCGCTCGATCGTCGCCCGCGCGCCTTCGATCACCGCGCGCTCGAAGCCTTCGACGTCGATCTTGATGAAGCCGACATCGCCGACCGGCTCGTCGTCCAGCCGCCGCGCCTCGACCTCCACCGCCAGGTGATCCTGCTTCGCGACAAGGTCGGCCCGCAGCGAAGCGGTCTGGTTCGATATGCGGCCGCCGCGGATCGGGATCATCAGCCGCGCCCGGCCCGGCTGGTTCGACAGGGCGGCGTGGGCCACCGTCGCGTTGGCGCCGCGGCAGGCGCGGTCCAGGATCGCGTGGATCTTGGGGTTGGGCTCGTAGGCGAAGCAGTGGCGGGCGTGGCGGGCGAGGAAATACGTGTAGACGCCCTTGTTAGCGCCGGCGTCGACGGCGTTGCGTCGCGGGTCGATCAGGTGGCGCAGCAGCCTAAGCTCGGCCTCGCCCTTCCACCAGCCGCGCCAGGCGCGGACGCGCCAGTAGAGGCGGGGCGGGATCAGGGCGTTGACGACCCGCTCCTCGCGGGTCCAGGGAACGGCGTCGACGACCGCGCTCACGCCGTGCCGGCAGTCGCCATGTCCGCGACGTCCAGCGAGACGACCGAGGCCGAGTGCCTGGCCCGTTCGTTGGCCAGGTTCTCGCGCTGGATCGTCAGCAGCACGCGCTCGCCGTCGCGCGGGTGGCGGCCAAGGCCGCTGAAGAACTGCGCCTGCTCGGGCAAGGCGCACAGCCGAAGCAGCGAGCCCGATACGAACAGCGTCCGCCGCTCGTCTCCCGGCGCCGAATCGCGCAGCAGGTGGAACAGCTCGTTGCAGGTCACATTGCTGAGGTCGCCCGGCGTGGGGTCCTTCATGCCGTGGTAGCCGCGCGCGAACTCCTCGACCATGCGCTGGCTCGCCGCGATCGGCTCGATCACGTCGTTGAGCTGGAAGCGGACCTGCTGGTCGTAGGCGTGCCGGCCGTCCTCGAACACGCGGACCTGGACGTCGAAGCGAATGCTCATCGCGTTTCCCGCCTGCCTAGTGCGTCAGCTTGACCTTGACATAGGATCCGGGCGCGTCCTCGATCGGCTTGACCCGGCCGCAGCCGGGCTTGCGGGCCTTGACCGCACCATCGGAATACTGCTCGAGCCACGCTTTCCATTCCGGCCACCACGAGCCCGGCTTCTGCTCGGCCGAGGCGAGCCACGCGTCGGGCGATGGGGGCAGGGTCTTGGCGTTGTTGACCCAGTAGGAATATTTCTGCGCCGCGGGCGGGTTGACCACGCCGGCGATGTGGCCCGAGGCGGCCAGGCAGAACTGGACCGGGCCCTGGTAGAGCTGCGTCGCGGCGTAGGTCGATTTCCACGGCGCGATATGGTCCTCGCGCGTCGACAGGATGAAGCTCGGCGTCTTGAGCTTGCGCAGGTCGATCGGCACCCCGGCGAGCGTAATCCCGCCGGGCTGGACCAGCCGGTTCTCCTGGTACATGGCCCGCAGGTAGAACGAGTGCATCGCCGCCGGCATCCGCGTCGAGTCGGCGTTCCAGTACAGAAGATCGAAGGGGAAGGGCTCCTTGCCGAGCAGGTAGTTGTTCACCACGAAAGACCAGATCAGGTCGTTGGCCCGCAGCATGTTGAAGGTCGTCGCCATCGCCGAGCCTTCGAGGTAGCCCTTCTCGCTCATGCGCTTTTCCAGCGCCGCGAGCTGCTCCTCGTCGATGAACACGCCGAGTTCGCCGGATTCCTGGAAGTCGACCATGGTCGTGAAGTAGGTCGTGCTGGCCACGCGCTTTTCCTGCTTCTTGGCGGTCAGGTAGGCCATGGTCGATGCCAGCAGCGTTCCGCCCAGGCAGTAGCCGATCACGTTGACCGACTTCTCGCCGGTGATCTTCGGGATCGCATCCAGCGCGGCGAGCGTGCCCTGGTGCATGTAGTCCTCGAAGGTCATCTGGGCGAGCTTCTCGTCCGGATTGACCCAGGACACCACGAACACCGTGATGCCCTGGTCGACCGCCCACTTGATGAACGAGTTCTTCTCGCGCAGGTCGAGGATGTAGAACTTGTTGATCCACGGCGGGATCACCAGCAGCGGCCGCTTCATCACCGTCTCGGTGGTGGGCGTATACTGGATGAGTTGCATCAGCGGCGTCTCGAACACGACCTTGCCGGGCGTGACCGCGATGTTCTTGCCGACCTCGAACGCCTCGAAATCGGTCATCTTGATGTTGAGCTTGCCCTTGCCGCGCTCGAGGTCCTTCAGCAGGTTCTCCAGCCCCTTCACCAGGTTCTCGCCGCCCGATTCCATCGTGGCGCGGATCACCTCGGGGTTGGTCATGACGAAGTTGCTGGGCGCCATCGCATCGACGAACTGGCGCGTATAGAAGTCGACCTTCTTGGTCGTCTTGTCGTCCATCCCGTCGACGTCGCGCACGGTGGTCTGCAGCCAGCGCGCGGTCAGGAGGTAGGACTGCTTGATGTAGTCGAAGACCGCGTTGTCGTCCCACGCCGCGTCCTTGAAGCGGCGGTCCTCGGGCCCCGGCTCGATCAGCGGCGTCTGCTCCTCGCCCAGGAAGCGGCGCGTGGCGGTCTGCCACAGCGTCATGTAGTCCTGCCACAGCGTGAACTGCGCCTGCATCAGCTTGGCCGGGTTGGACATCAGCCGGGTCGTCATCTCCAGGAAGGCCGCGCCGATGTTCAGCGGGTCGCCCATGCCGAAATGCCCGTCGGGCGCCTGGCGCGACAGGAACTCCGTCACCAGGCGCTGGCTGCGCTCGGCGATCGTCGCCATGGTCTTCGACAATTCGACCGGATCGGGAAGCTTCGGCGTGCCGGACTGGTCGGCCATTGCAGGGTCCACGGGTGAGAAATCGCAACAAGGCCACGCCGGAAACGGCCGCAGCTCTTGGGAAATTCAGTGCCAAAGCCGTGACGAGTTTATGGACAACGGCCAAGGCGGCGTTGTATTAACACGACAGGGGCGAGGTTATACACAACGAATTTGGGCGGGGCGAGACGGGACTGAAGACGCGATGACGGTCATTCTTGGCGGTCAGGCCGCCCGCAGGGGCGCCATGCCGCATGCCCAGCCGCTGGACCGCAAGCAGGGGCGGGCGCTTTGCGACCTGGCAAAGCATGGACTTTGGGTGGTGGCCGCTATCCTCGTGGCCGGATGCTCCGGCGGGTTCGACAAGTATTTCGGCACCGACAAGGCGCCGCCCAAGCCGCCCGAGCCCAAGGCGGCGACCGAGGAATCGACCGACGCCGCCCAGGAAGTCCCCGGCAAGGAACAGGCCTATCCCAATCTCGGCTCGGTGCCGCAGACCAAGCCCGTGCGGCAATCCGCGCAGGACCAGACCCAGGCCGTGGCCAAGGGGCTGGTGGCGGACCGCCAGAACGCCCGCTACACGGACGAGGTGATCCGCCGCGATCCGGTCCAGGCGGCCTCGGTCCCCCGGCCGGGCGCGCCGACCGCGCCGCGGCTCCCCACTGCCCCGGGCGCAGCTCCCGCCGCCGACAAGGCGCCGCCGCCGGCCCCCGAGCCGAAGCTCGCTGCCGCCCCGACGCTGCCCAGCGCGCCGCCGGCCGCACCCACGTCGCCGCCGCCTGCCGCGGTTCCGGCCGGTGTGCCCCCGGCAGCGCCCCCGGCGGCCGACGCCGCCCAGCCGGTCCTGCCGGCGCCGCAGCCCGCGCGGCCGCCGATGTCCTCGCAGGTCGCCCAACCGGCCGACGCGCCGCCGGTCGCCGCGCCGCCTGGGGTCGCGCCACCTGTGGCCGCGCCGCCTGGCGCCGCGCCGCCGACCCAGATGCTGCTGGGCACCCAGGTGGCCCAGGCGATCGCGCCGCGGGGCGCCGCCGAGCCGCTGCCGATGCCGCCCCCCGCGGCGACCTCGGTCAGCCAGCCGCCCTCGGTCGCCCCGTCGCCCGCCACGGCGCCCAGCATGGCCAGCGTGGCGCAGCCCCAGTTCCAGCCGCCGCCGCCGCCCGTGATTCCCGGCTATGCCGGGGCGGGGGCGCCGCAACAGGCGCCCCAGCCGATCGCGCCGCAGCCCGGCGTGTCTCAAGCGGCGCCCGCCTATCCCCAGCAAGCCTATCCGCAACAGGCGTATCCCCAGCAAGCCTATCCCCAGCAGCCGCAGCTCGCGGCCCTGCCGCCATCGCCGCCGCCGGCCATGGCGCGCCCGGTGCTGACCCCGCCGCCCGGCTATGGCTTGCCGCCCGCCGCCAGCGCGCTGGCGCCCGCGCCGAGTGCGCCCTACGTGCCGACCGCGGCGCCGGCCAACCCGATCCGTCCGCCGCCGCCGCCGATCTCGCCGGCGCTGCCGGCGATGGCGGGGCGGAGCGGGGCCTATGACCCCGCCATCGCCGAGGCGCGCACGCGGGCCGGCGGCGCATCGGCCGGCTCCGATGCCGCCGCGGTGGCCGAGGCGCGCCGCCGCGCCGCCTTCAGCCCCGGCCAGCAGGTCGGGCTGCTATTGTTCGACAACGGGTCGGCGTCGCTGAGCCAGGCCGACCGCACGCTGCTGCAGCGCGTCGCCGCGGTGGCGCGGCAGAACGGCGCGGTCGTCCGCGTGGTCGGCCATGCCAGCAGCCGCACCGGCGAGATGAACGTACCGAGCCATCTCAACAAGAACCTCAACATCTCCGAGGCCCGCGCCAGCGCGGCGGCGGCCGAGCTCAACGCCGCCGGCCTGCCGTCCGAGCGGATCGTGATCGAGGCCAAGGGCGACAGCGAGCCGCTTTACAGCGAGGCCATGCCCTCGGGCGAGGCCGGCAACCGCCGCGTCGACGTGTACCTGCAGTAGCGACGGTTTCGGCCGGGGATCGGGCAGAAGCCTTTCCGCATCCGGGTCGTTTACGTAATTCTATAATTATAGAATTACCTAATTATGTGCCGATTTGCGCTCGGCCCGCAGGTCATGTATGGTTGGCCTATGCCAAAGCATAGGCCAATTCGTCCCACATCGTCGTCGGAACGCCGCGTCAGGATGTTCAAGAACGGCCGCAGCCAGGCCGTTCGGATTCCCCGCGCGTTCGAACTGCCGGGCACGGAGGCGATCATGCGCAAGGAGGGCGAGCGGTTGGTGATCGAGCCCGCGAAGCGCAAGTCTCTCAGCGCCGTGCTGGCGACGTTGAAGCCAATGGACGAGGACCTTGCGACCATCGTCGACCGACCGGCCGAGGCGGTCGATCTCTAGCGCCATGCGCTATCTTCTCGATACCAATGTCCTTTCCGACTTGGTTCGCCAGCCGCAGGGTCGGATTGCGCGGCGAATTGCAGCCGTAGGCGAAGACGTGGTGTGCACGAGCATCGTGGTTGCGTGCGAGCTTCGTTTTGGCGCGCAGCGAAAGGGGTCTGGACGCTTGATCGCGCAGGTCGACGCGGTGCTCGGCGCCTTGGTAGTGTTGCCGATCGAGGCGCCCTTCGACCGGCGCTATGGCGAGGTCAGGGCGGCGCTTGAGCAGCGGGGAAGGGTCATTGGCGCGATGGATCTGCTGATCGCGGTTCAGGCGCTGGAACTCGGCCTAACCGTCGTCACGGCGAATCTCCGCGAATTTCGCCAGGTATCGGAACTGCTGGTGGAAAACTGGCTGGCCGCGGCGTAGCCGCATGGGCAAGGGGCGGGCATGCTCGATGTCTGCCTTGCATTGCCCAGCCTCCGCCGGGCATAGAGGGCGCGAGCAAACTTGCGAGCCGACTGGTTAACGACATGATCCCGCGCTTACGCCGTTCCCCGCCCAATTCGCCCTTTCCCAGCCGCCCTTGTGCCTGCGGGCGGAAGCGGGGCTGAGCGATGCCGCTGCGCGTGGGGATTGCCGGCCTTGGGACGGTCGGGGCCGGGGTGCTGAAGCTGCTCAACCAGCAGGCCGAGCTTCTGACCGAGCGCTGTGGCCGGCGCGTCATGGTGGCCGCCGTGTCGGCGCGCGACCGGGTCAAGGACCGCGGCGTCGATCTTCAGGGCGTGCGTTGGTACGCCGACGCCGTCGCGATGGCGCACGACCAGGAGATCGACATCGTCGTCGAACTGATCGGCGGCGCCTCGGGCCCGGCCAAGGCGGTGTGCGAGGCGGCGATCGCCACGCGCAAGCAGGTCGTGACCGCCAACAAGGCGCTGCTGGCGATGCACGGCGCCGCCCTGGCGCGCGCGGCCGAGGACAAGGGCGTCGTGCTGGCCTACGAGGCCGCGGTCGCCGGCGGCATACCCATCGTGAAGGCGCTGCGCGAAGGCTTGGCGGGCAACCGGGTCAAGCGCATCTACGGCATCCTCAACGGCACCTGCAACTACATCCTGACCACCATGCGCGAGGGCCGGCGGGAGTTCGCCGAGGTGCTGGGCGAGGCGCAGAAGCTGGGCTATGCCGAGCTCGATCCCGCGACCGACGTCGACGGGATCGACGCCGCGCACAAGCTCTGCATCCTGGCCGCGCTCGCCTACGGCAGCGAGGTCGATTTCGCCGGCGTGCATGTCGAGGGCATCCGGCACGTCACGGCGCTCGACATCGACTATGCAAGCGAGCTCGGCTACCGCATCAAGCTGATCGGCCATGCGCGCATGACCGAGCACGGGCTGGAGCAGCGCGTCACCCCGGCGATGGTGCCTCTCGATTCGCCGATCGCCCATACCGAGGGCGTGTTCAACGCCGTCGTCGTCGAGGGCGACTTCGTCGGCACCACGCTGTTCCAGGGCCGCGGGGCGGGGGCGGGCCCCACCGCATCGGCCGTCGTCGCCGACATCATCGACATCGCGCGCGGGCGCCAGGCCGTCACCTTCTCGGTGCCGGCGTCCAAGCTGCGCAAGATCCCCTCGGCGCCGATGGCGCGCCATCGCGGCGCCTACTACATTCGGCTGATGGTGGTCGACCGGCCGGGCGTCATCGCCGACGTGACGGCGTGCCTGCGCGACGAGCAGGTGTCGCTGGAATCCATGCTGCAGCGCGGCCGCGCGCCGGGCGAGACCGTGCCGGTCGTGCTGACCACCCACGACACCGAGGAGGCGGCGA
>JADLEG010000131.1 GCA_020846275.1 Alphaproteobacteria bacterium | reverse complement strand
GGATGTCCATCGAAAGAGGTCGCGTCATCCAGGCTGGCCTCCTTCACCAGCCTGCATCTTGAATCAGAATTCCCGACCATTGGGAATCCCCTTTTGATTCAGTCTGATCAAAAAGTGCTCTAGCGGCCGAGTGCCCGGCCGGTCTCGGCGACGACCGCCTCGATCCGCCCTGGCTCATAGGCCTCGGGGCTGCCCTTGCCCCAGATCGGGCCGGGCCAGGCGGGATCGGTTGTAAAGCGCGCGATGACATGGACGTGAAGCTGCGGCACCTGGTTGCCCAGCGCGGCCACGTTCATCTTGTCGGCCTTGTGCAGGCGCTCCATTGCGTGGGCCACCGCGGCGATCTCCTCGATCAAGGCCGCGCGGTCGGCGGCCGATAGCTGGTGGATCTCGCGGATGTCGGCGCGCTCCGGCACCAGGATCAGCCACGGATAGCGCCGGTCGTTCATCAGCAGCACGCGGCAGAGCGCCAGGCGCGCGACCTCGCGCGTGTCGGCTTCCAGACGGGGATGGAGCTGGAACATGGACGGTCCTTGCGTGAAATTCCGGCGCGGCGAACCATATTGTACCGATGGCGGCTCCGCATCCCCAAACCTGGCTGATGCCCCGGCCCGAGGGCCTGTGGTGCGAACCCGGCGGGTTCTTCATCGACCCCGCGCGGCCGGTCGACCGCGCGGTCGTCACCCACGGCCACGGCGACCATGCGCGGCCGGGCAACCGCGCCGTGCTGGCGACGCCGGGGACGGTCGCGATCATGCGCGCGCGGTTCGGCGCCGCGGCGGGCGAAAGCCTGCAGGCGCTGGACTACGGCCAGGCGCTGCGGATCGGCGCGGTCGACGTGACCTTGCTGCCGGCCGGCCACGTGCTGGGCAGCGCGCAGGTCAGGCTCGCCTGCCAGGGCTCGACAGTCGTGGTGTCGGGCGACTACAAGCGCCGGCCCGATCCGACCTGCGCGCCGTTCGAGCCCGCGGCCTGCGACGTGTTCGTGACCGAGGCGACCTTCGGCCTGCCGGTGTTCCGCCATCCCGACGACCGGGGCGAGATCGCCCGCCTGCTGCATTCCCTGGCGGTGTTTCCCGAGCGCAGCCATGTCGTCGGCGTCTACGCGCTGGGCAAGTGCCAGCGGATCATCGCGCTGCTGCGCGGGGCGGGATACGACCGGCCGATCTACCTGCACGGCGCGCTGCAGGAGCTTTGCGACCTCTACCGGCGGCTCGGCGTCGATCTCGGTGCGCTGCTTCCGGCGACCGCCAGCGAGCGCGGCGCGCTCATGGGCCAGATCGTGCTGGCGCCGCCCGCGGCCATCGCCGACCGCTGGGCGCGGCGCCTCAGCGACCCGGTGGTGGCGCTGGCGTCGGGCTGGATGCGCGTGCGCCAGCGCGCCAAGCAGCGCGGCGTCGAATTGCCGCTGGTGATCTCCGACCACGCGGACTGGGACGAGCTGACCCGCACGCTCGCCGAGGTGGACGCGCCGGAGGTGTGGGTCACGCATGGGCGCGAAGAGGCGCTGATGCGCGCCGCCACGCTGCAAGGCCGGCGCGCCCGCGCGCTGGCGCTGGTGGGGTTCGAGGAGGAGGGGCAATGAAGGACTTCGCCCGCCTGCTCGACGCGCTGGTCTTCACCCCCCAGCGCAACGCCAAGCTGCGGCTGATCGAGGACTATGTGCGCCATACGCCGGACCCGGACCGCGGCCATGCCGTGGCCGCGCTGACCGGCGACCTCAGCTTCGCGCGGGCCAAGCCGGCCCTGGTGCGCGCGCTGGTCGAGGCGCGCGTGGATGCCGAATTGTTCCGCTGGTCCTACGACTATGTCGGCGACCTGGCGGAAACCGCGGCGCTGATCTGGCCGGACCCGGCCGGGGCGGCCGGGCCGCCGCCGGCGCTCTCGGCGGTGGTGGCGCGGCTGCATGCCGCCGGGCGGACCGAGATCCCGGGCCTGCTCGCCCAGTGGCTCGACGGGCTGGATGCGACGGGCCGCTGGGCGCTCTTGAAGCTGATTACCGGCGGCCTGCGCGTCGGCGTCTCGGCCGGGCTGGTGCGCGCGGCGCTGGCGCGGCTGGGCGGCGTGGAGCCGGCGGCGATCGAGGAGGTGTGGCATGGGCTGCAGCCGCCCTACCGCGCGCTGTTCCAGTGGCTCGAAGGCCGCGCGCCGGCGCCCCTGCCAGCCCGGGGCGCGAGTTTTCGGCCGATGATGCTGGCGCATGCGCTGGACGAGGCCGAGCTCGCCGCGATGGACCCGGCCGAGTTCCGCGCGGAGTGGAAATGGGACGGCGCGCGGGTGCAGCTCGCCGCTGCCGGCGGGACGATCCGGCTCTACTCGCGCACCGGCGACGAGATCGGCGCGGCGTTTCCCGACCTCGTCGACGCGCTCGCCGCATCGGGGCCGCTCGACGCGACGCTGGACGGCGAATTGCTGGTCGCGCGCCCCGGTGCCGGCGATCTGGCGCCGGCGCCCTTCGCCGAACTGCAGCAGCGCCTGAACCGCAAGGCGGTCGGGGCGAAGATGATGCGCGATCGCCCGGCCTTCCTGCGCGCCTACGACCTGCTGTTCGAGGCCGGCGAGGACCTGCGCTCCTTCGCCTTCGACGTCCGGCGCACGCGGCTGGAGGCCTGGCACCTGCGCGAGCGGCCGCCGCGCGTCGACCTGTCGCCGCTGGTGGCGTTCGGCGACTGGGACGAACTCAAGGCGCTGCGGGCGCGGGCGCGCGCGGACGGGATCGAGGGGCTGATGCTGAAGCGCGGGGACAGCGCCTATGTCGCCGGCCGACCCAAGGGCCCGTGGTTCAAATGGAAGCGCGGGCCGCTGACGGTGGACACGGTGCTGATGTACGCCCAGCGTGGCCATGGCAAGCGCTCGTCGTTCTATTCCGACTACACGTTCGGCTGCTGGCGGCCCAGCGCCAGCGGCGAGGGCCGCGAGCTGGTGCCGGTGGGCAAGGCCTATTTCGGCTTCACCGATGCCGAGCTGGCCGAGCTCGACCGCTGGGTTCGCGCGCACACCACCAACCGCTTCGGCCCGGTGCGCGAGGTCGAGCCGGCGCTGGTGCTGGAGATCGCCTGCGACAGCGTGCAGCGGTCGACGCGGCACAAGTCGGGCATCGCCATGCGCTTTCCGCGTGTCAGCCGCATCCGATGGGACAAGCCGGCCGGCGAGGCCGACGAGGTGGCGACGCTGGAGCGTGCCCTGGAAAGCTAGACCGCCTGAGCGCGGCCCCGGCGCGGCTGCGCCGGGACCCTTCGCTCGGGCGGCGAACGGCTACATCGCGCGGACGTTCTGCAGGAAGGTGCCCACCTGGTCCTGCAGTTGGCCGGCGGTTTCGGACTGCTGCTGGGCGACGCGCAGCACGCCGGTCGACGACCGGCCGTTGTCCTCGGCCGCCTGCTTGACGCCGTTGATGTTGCTCGAGACCTCGCGCGTGGCGGCGGACTGCTCCTCGACCGCGCTCGAGATCGACGTGCTGATCTCCTTCACGGTCGAGATGACCTTGCCGATCTCGCGGATCGCCGACGCGGTCGATTCGCTCGAGGACTGGATGCCCTTGATCTGCTGCTCGATCTCGTCGGTGGCCTTGGCGGTCTGGTTGGCCAGCGTCTTGACCTCGGCCGCGACCACGGCGAAGCCCTTGCCGGCCTCGCCGGCGCGCGCGGCCTCGATCGTCGCGTTCAGCGCCAAGAGGTTGGTCTGGCTTGCGATCACGCTGATGATCTTGGTCACGTCGCCGATCTTGCTGGCCGCTTCCACCAGTCCGCCGACCAGTTTTTCCGACTTGCCGGCTTCGGCGACGGCAAGGTCGACGACGCGGCTCGCCTCGGTCACCTGGCGCGAGATCTCGCCGACCGACGCCGACAGCTCCTCGGTCGCCGATGCGACGGCGTTGGACTGCTGGTTGGTCTGCTCGGCCGCCGCCGCGAGGGTCTGCGCGCTTTCCTGCATCTCGGTCGCGGCGGTCGCCACCGAATCGACCAGCGTCTTGACGTTGCGCTCGAAGTCATCCGCCAGCTTGCGGTTCTCGGCCTTGCGCTTGCTGAGGTCGGTCGCGTACTTGACGACCTTGTAGGGCTTGCCGTTGAGGTCGAGGATCGGGTTGTAGGAGGCCTCGATCCAGATTTCCTTGCCGCCCTTGGCCAGGCGCCGGTACTGCGCGGCCTGGTACTCGCCGCGGCCCAGCTTGGCCCAGAATTCGCCGTACTCCGGGCTGGCGGCGAAGGCCGGCTCGGCGAACATCGAGTGGTGCCTGCCCTGGACCTCGGGCAGGGTGTAGCCCATGACGCTGAGGAAGTTCTGGTTGGCGGTGATGATGGTGCCGTCCAGCTTGAACTCGATCACCGCCTGCGAGCGCCCGATCGCGTCCACCTGGCCGCGCAGGTCGGCGAATTCCATCTTCTGCTTGGTGACGTCGATGGCGTACTTCACCACCTTGAACGGCTTGCCGTTGAGGTCGAGGATCGGGTTGTAGCTGGCCTCGATCCACACTTCCTTGCCGCCCTTGCCCATGCGCTTGTACTGCGCGGCCTGGTACTCGCCGCGGTTCAGCTTGGCCCAAAACTCGCGATACTCGGGGCTGGCGGCAAAGGCCGGCTCGGCGAACATCGAGTGGTGCTTGCCCTGGATCTCGCCCAGCGCGTAGCCCATGACGTCGAGGAAGTTCTGGTTGGCGGTGACGATGGTGCCGTCCAGCTTGAACTCGATGACGGCCTGCGAGCGATTGATCGCGCTTACCTGGCCCTGGAGGTCGGCGAACTCGAGCTTCTGCCTGGTCACGTCCGTCGCGTACTTGACGACCTTGAAGGGCTTGCCGTCGGCGCCGATGAGGGGATTGTAGGACGCCTCGATCCACACCTCCCTGCCGCCCTTGCCGATGCGCTTGTACTGCGCGGCCTGGTATTCGCCGCGGTTGAGCCGCGCCCAGAAGTCGCGGTATTCGGCGCTGGCGGCGAAGGCCGGCTCGGCGAACATCGAGTGGTGCTTGCCCTGGATCTCGCCCAGTGCGTAGCCCATGACGTCGAGGAAGTTCTGGTTGGCGGTGACGATCGTGCCGTCAAGCTGGAACTCGATGACCGCCTGCGACTTGTCCAAGGCCTGGAGCTTGGCCTTGTCCTCCGGCAAATCGGCCTCGGCCGCGGTTGCCGGGGATTCGTTTTGGACGGCCTTCAAACGTCGAGCGAACATGTTTCTACCCTTCCTGCCTGTTATGGAGACTTGTGGATTCGCCGTTCGATGCGTTCTGCGCGACCGCATGCCGGCGTTATCGCAGGCCGGGACTATCCGCGATGTCCTCTAAAGGATGGTTAATCCGCTCAAGGAAAAACTGGAGATGATCCAATAATCACAAGGAATAAATGGGTATATCTTGCTGCCACTCCAGTGCTGGAGTTATATCGAAGGTTATAGGTCTTGCCATAGTCTATATACTTCTCCATAGATGCTGCTCGGCAAAGAATATCGCCGCGTGCAGTGCTGCTTTGTCAGTGAAACCGCGACCGTCCAATAGTAAAAATCGACCTGTCTTGGCAATATCGGGCTGCCCCAACCACCGCGACCATCAAGCCGTGTCGAGCGCGATCACCAGGTCGCGCGCGCCGGACTGCACGCGCTTGGCATGGATCGCGGCGATGGCGGCGGCGGGATTGTCGGGTGTCACCTTGGCGAAGGCGTCGGCCGCCTCGGGCTTGCCTTCGCGCAGCAGCCGGTAGGCATCCATGTAGGCGCGGAACCACGGCAGGCTCGAGGTTTCCTTCTCCATCGGCGTAAAGGCGTCGATGCGGCTCTGCTTGCCCTTCAGCCGGAGCGTGCCGAGGGGCAGGAAGATCATCCGCTTGCAGTGCCGCGCGGTCGCCTCGCTGACGCAGATCGTGGTGCCCAGGTGCTTGTTGGCGCCCTCCAGCCGGCTGGCGGTGTTCACCGTGTCGCCCATGGCGGTGTAGTTGTGGCGGAGCGTGCTGCCGAAATTGCCGATGATGGCGGTGCCGGTGTGCACGCCGATGCGGGTCGGGCCCAGCTTCACGCCGAACTCCTTCTGCGCGCGCTGGCGGAACTCCTCGGTGAACCGGCGGATCGCCACGGCGCATTCGACCGCGCGCGCGGCATGGTCGGGCAGGCCCACCGGCGCGCCGAAGATCGCCACCACCGCGTCGCCGATGAACTTGTCGATCGTGCCGCCGTACTTGATCAGGGTCTCGCAGATCCCGTCGAAATACTGGCTCATCACCTTCACCAGCACGGTCGGCTCGATCGATTCCGACATGACAGTGAAGTTCTCCATGTCGGTGAACAGCAGGGTCAGCTCGCGCACCTCGCCTTCCGTGCGCAGGGCCGAGGGGTCCTCCAGCAGCTGCTGCACGACCTTGGGCTCGACGTAGCGCGCGAAGGCATCGCGGATGAAGCGCTTCTTGTCGCGGTAGCGGCCGGCGACGTAGAGCGCGGTCGCGGTGATGGCGCCGAGGAAGGCCAGGATCGGCGCCACCAGCGGCAGCAGCGCCCCGCCGAAGAAGAGCGACAGGCTGACCAGCACGACGAAGCCGGCGACCACGGCCGTGGCCACCAGGGCTTTCACCCAGCCCTTGATCTCGACCAGCATCAGCGCGACCGCCGCCAGCGCGGCCAGGATGGTCAGCGCGATCTCGGAGGTCCGGTCGACCTTGGGCAGCACGCGGCCGTCGAGCAGCTGCGACAGCGCCTGGGCATGGATCACCACGCCGGGCAGCAGGCCGGCATTGCCGCCGACCACCGTCGCCAGCGGCGTGCGGTGGCGGTCGGCATCGGGCAGGTCGGCGCCGATCAGCACCGTCTTTCCCTTGAACAGCTCCGCCGGCAGGTCGGGCACCAGGTGCGCCTCGTACTGCAGGAACATCGGCTCGCGGATGTTGTCGCGGGTGATGTAGTAGAGACCGATCGTCTGTTTCGGCGGCGTCACGCCGATCTGGGCCGCGATCGCGCCGGGGAAGCCCAGCTCGAAGTCCTTGGTCATGTCGTCGGGCCGGCCGGGATAGATGGCGCGCACCGTGCCGTCCTCGTCCGTGTCCAGCGTGACGTAGCCGCGGCGCACGCGCACCCCGTCGAAGAACCGTTCCAGGGTCTCGGCCTGCTTGCGCGTCAGCCCCTCGTCGAAGCCGGCCCAGGCGATCACCGGCGCCACCGGCCAGTTGCCGAGCGCCGCGCGCAGCGCTTCGTCCTTTTCCTTGATCGTCGGCTGGTCGAACAGAAGGTCGACGGCGATGTTCTGCGCGCCCTTGGCGCGCAGCTGGTTGATGGTCTCGGCCAGCAATCCGCGGTCGACCGGCTGGCGGTACTCCAGCGTCGCCAGGGTCTCCTCGGTGATGGTGACGATCACGATGCTGGGATGCGGGGCGGGCGAATGGTTGGACAGGACGGTCAAGCGCCAATCGATCAGCCATTGCTCGGCGACCGACAGGAACGGCAGGTAGCGCACGGCCGCGATCCCGACCCCGGCGATCACCACGGCGATCGCCACCAGCGCGCCCAGATCGATCAGGGTGAAATCGCCAAGGCCAGGGAGGGTCACTTTCCGCCGACCCTTCTCCTGGCCCTGGCCTGACGTCTTGCTCGGTCCAGCCGTATTGGCTTGGCTCATTTCCGTTCAGCCCCCCATGCGGATCGCGCCCGACCGCGCGGTCACGATCCCAGGTTCATGATCTGCACCCGCCGGTTGATGTCGCGCTCCGGATTGGCCGGGTCAAGCGGCTCGCTCTTGCCCTTGCCCACGGTCTGCAGGCGGGCCGGGTCGATCTTGTGCGTGGCCACAAGGTAGGCCTTGGCCGACTGGGCGCGGCGCTCGGACAGGGCCTGGTTGTAGTCGGCCGAGCCTTTGCTGTCGGTGTGGCCCTCGAGCATGAAGCGGCTGCCGCGCAGGCGTTCCGAGTTCAGCGCGCGGCCCAGGTTGTCCAGGATATCGCGGCCCTGCGGCGACACGCGGTCGGAATTGAAGTCGAACATGATGTTGACTGCCACGGCCGAGACGGCCTGGACCGGCTTGGCCTCGCCCGCGGGCGCCGCGACCTTCGTCGGCGCAGCCGGGGCTGCCGGGGCGGCGACGGCGGGCGCCGCGGCGGGGGTCGCCGGTGACGCGGCCTTCGGCGCCTGGTTGCCCAGCGTGATGCCGCGGAACCGCACGGTCGAAGCCGGCGCCTTGGGCGCCAGCGCGTCTTCGAGTTGCTGCGCCGACGGCGTTCCCTGCAGCACCTGCAGCTCGGTGGCATCCGCCGTAACCGCGATCGCCAGGCCGACGGCACCGGCAAGGGAAAGGATGGAAAGGCTGCTCTTCAGATTGCGCATGGTCTTCACCCCCTAGATCGTTGCGGGCGCGGGGGGCAAAGCCCCCCGGCCGTTACTCCTTCACCGTGATCGGCAGCGAGGCGGTCGCCAGGTTGCCGTCGGGAACGCGCTTGAACACGTCCATCAAGGTGCTTGCCATCTTGGTCGGCAGGACCGCGAAGCCGGGCTTGCCGATCTCCGCCGGCAGGTCCTTGGTCGCGTCGCGGTCCACCGCGAAGCATTGCACCTCGGACGTGCCCGCCGGGCCGGTCAGTTGCATCGGCGCCTCCCAGGCCGGCGACGGGATCGACTGCGCGCCGCCCCCGCCGACCTGCGCGGTGCGGTCGAACTGGCTGGGGAAGATCTTCGTCACCTCGCCGGCCACGTCGCGGTAGAAGCAGTAGACATAGGCCTCGCGGCTGGCGCGCACCGACAGTTTCAGCTCTTCGCCCACCTTGTAGTCGGCCGAGGTGCGCCCGTCGCCGGCGACCTCGAGGTCGAACAGCTTGCCGGCCAGGCCGCGCTCCAGGCTGTCGATCATCGCGGAAGCCTGGCGCTGGCAGCCTTGCTCGGCCATCCACAGCGCCACCTGTCCCGAGGTCATGCCCTTCTGGTCCATCATGTGGACGGCGATGGAGGTGGTCGTCGTGCCCATGCGCAGGTCATAGCTGGCGCCGTTCTTGACGGGCACGCTGGCCGGCCATTGCAGCACCGCCTGCGCCTTCGGCCACGGGATGTCCATCTTGGCGCCGCTGGGCTTGGTCTCGATGGTGATGCTGTCGAACCCGGTCAGGCCGCCGCGGTTCAGCGTGACCGCCCGGTCGGCCGCGACGCACCAGTGGCCCGCCGCGCTGACATCGATCGCCCAGGGATCGGCCGGGGTCGCGCCCAGGCCCAGGCCTGACGCGCCGACGCCGCGGAAGGCGCCGATCCGGCGCGGGGCATCGTTCTCCGAGCGCAGCGCGTCGCCCAGGCGCTCGATCAGCCCGGCGGCGTCGCTGACGCTGCGGAAGGCGCCGGTCGCCTTCGGCGTGGGCGCGGTCGGCTCGGAGCTTCCCAGCACGCCGTTGAACGGACCGCGCACGGTCATCACCTTGCCGCTGGCGTCCATCAGCACGACCCGCGTGCCGGACGGCACGGCGATCGACTGGCTGGTGGCGACGCGATCGCCCTTCTTCATGCCATCGGCGGTCGAGCTGATGATGACGAAGGACGAGGTGCCGGGCGCGGGGGTGGGCATCGGGGCCACCGCCGGCGCGGCGACCACGGCCGGCGCCGGGCGCGCGGCCTGCTGCGTTGCCTGTGCCTTGGCGGCGGCGAGCTTCGCCTGCTCGGCGGCCTTGGCGGCCGCTTCCGCCTTCGCGACCTCGGCCTGCTTGGCGGCTTCCGCCTTGGCCTGCTCGATCTTGGCCTGTTCGATCTTGGCCTGCTCGGCGGCGCGGGCGGCCTCGGCCTTGGCGACCTCGGCCTGCTTGGCGGCTTCGGCCTTGGCCTGCTCGATCCGGGCCTGGTCGGCCTTGGCCTGCTCGGCGGCGCGGGCGGCCTCGGCCTTGGCGATCTCCGCCTGCTTGGCGGCTTCCATGCGCGCCTGCTCGACCTTGGCTTGCTCGGCTTTGGCCTGCTCGGTCGCCTTCGCGGCTTCGGCCTTGGCCATTTCGGCCTGCTTGGTGGCTTCCGCGCGCGCATCGGCCAGGATCTTGTCGGCTTCGGCCTGCGCCTTCGCCTTGGCGGCCTCGGCGGCTTCGGCCGCCTGTTGCGACGCCTGCTGCTGCGCCTGCTCGGCGGCCTGCTGCTGGGCCTGAAGCGCGGCGATCTGCGCCGCGATCGACCCGCCGGCCGCGGCCACGGCCGTGCCGCCGCCCTTCGCCAGCTCGTCCATCCGCGCCTTCACGGCCGGTACGAACATGCCGTCGGGATAGCGGTCCAGATAGGCCGACAGCACGTTCTTGTCGGTGCTGTCCTTGATCACCGAGAAAAACATGATCTCCGACGTCCGGTTAACGTCGGTGCGCAGGGAGTTGTAGGACAGGATCGACAGGGCGGCGAAGCCGGCAACCAGGACGCCGCCCATCAGGTAAGGAATTCGCGCGTTGGACATGGGGCACCTCTGCTCTCTCAAATGCCCGTCGGCCTTTGCCTCAGGGCATATGCTACGTCATACGCTCTAGCCTGTCGCCACGCTCGCATAGACCGCGACGGCTAGCTGTGGCCAAGGTCACTGGACTGCTGTGGCAGCCGTCACACGGGGTGTGACAGCGGCGCACTACCGGTGCGACGGGGGCAGGCTTTAACCCGGTCTCGCCGGGCGGGTCGACCCTACACTATATATTATGTAGGATTGTGGTCCGAACCGTGACCGCGAACAAGCCGGAGCCGCCGCGCCATGGCTGCCACCGCGACCACGCTGCGCCCGGTAGCGCAGCTTGACGATCTGAACCCGTTGCGGGTGGCGTTCACGGCCGACAGGCAGGCCCTGCGCATGCCGAAGACGGTCGCCTGAAGCGACCATTGCCGCTTCGCCTGCCAGGCGGGGCGGCCCGCCGGGAGGGAGGCGAAGAAAATGAGCCGCGCTTTCGTCAAGGAACAGGACGACGTCTATGCCGACCAGCTTCCGGACCGCCCGGACAGCGGCCAGCCCAACTACATCACGCCGAAGGGCCTGGCGGCGCTGAAGGAGCGCCTGCTGGCGCTGGTCAAGGAGAAGCAGGAACTCGGCGACGACGCGCCGGCGCTCAGGCCCGAGCTCGAGCGCGACATACCTTGGCTCGAAGGCCGCATCGCCAAGGCGATCGTGCTCGATCCCAGGAAGCAGGCGGCCGACGAGGTGCAGTTCGGCGCCACCGTCGACGTGCTCGACCCCGAGGACAAGAAGCACAAGTTCGCGATCGTCGGCGAGGACGAGGCCGATGCCGCCAAGGGCCGCATCTCCTGGCTGTCGCCGCTGGCCAAGAGCCTGCTCGGCGCCAAGGTCGGCGACACGGTGGTGTGGAAACGCCCGGTCGGGGACCTGGAGCTGGAGATCGAGAAGATCAGCTACAAGTGAAGCGGCCCTAGGCGACCGCCTGCGACCGCGCCGCGGGCGGGTTCAGCACGCGGTGCGGAGGCAGGCTCAGGGTCGCGGTCGTGCCGCATCCCTCCACGCTCGCGATCGCCAGTTCGCCCTCGTGCAGCCGCATCAGGTTGCGGCTGATCCACAGGCCCAGCCCCGCGCCGCCGCCGACGCGCGCGCAGTCCGCGCTTGCCTGCTGGTAGGGCTCGAACAGGCGCGGCAGGGCGGCGGGAGGAATGCCCCGGCCGGTGTCGTTCACCGCGATGTCCAGACCGCCGTCGGCGCGCGGCACCATGCGCAGCTCGATGCGCCCGCCCGCGGGCGTGAACTTGATGCTGTTGGAAACCAAGTTCACCAGCACCTGCTTGATGGCGCGGCCGTCGACATGCAGCACCATGCCCGGCGTCAAGCCGCCGGACGCCAGCGCAATGCCGCCGGCCTCGGCCAAGCCGCGCGTCATGTTCATCACCTGCTCGACCAGCATGGCCGCGTCGACCTCGGCGGGATCGATGCGGTACTTGCCGACCTCGATGCGCGCCATGTCCAGCATGTCGTTGATCAATTCCAGCAGGTGGCGCGCGCTCGCGCGGATGTCGCGGGCATAGTCGCGGTACTTCACGTGGCCGATCGGCCCCAGCATCTGGGTTTCCATCACCTCCGAGAACCCGATGATGGCGTTGAGGGGCGTGCGCAGCTCGTGGCTGGTATGGGCGAGAAACTGGGTCTTGGCGCGGCTGGTGGCCTCGGCCTGGTCGCGCGCGCGGGACGCCTGGGATGCGGCCTCCTCGGCCAGCATCTGCAGCGTGATGTCGCGACCGGTGCCGCGATAGCCCAGGAACGCGCCCGCGCCGTCGAAGACCGGGACGCCGTTGACGGACAGGTAGCGCTCCTCCGCGCTACCCTTGGCGCGCAGGTAGCGGAAATCGCGGAACGGACGGTGCGCGCGCAGATCGGCCTCGTGTCGGTCCCACTCCTCGGGCGTGGCGCCTCCGGGATTGGCTTCGCGCCTGGTCATGCCCAGGCTGCTGGCGCCGTGCCGGTCGGGCCGCAGCGCGTCGGAACGCAGGATGAAGGTAAAGCGATGGTCCGGGCCGGTTTCCCAGAACCAGTCCGACGCGGCGTTGGCGAAGTCGCGAAAGCGCTGTTCGCTTTCCGCCAGCGCCGCGGTGGTCCGTTGCAGCGCCACGTTGCTGTCGGCGAGCTGCTGCCGGGCGGCGGTTTCGGCGGTGACGTCGCGCGAGATGCCGCGGAACCCAAGGTACCGCTCGTTATCGTCGAAGTAGGGTTTTCCGCTGGTCATAAGATGCAGCGTGCGGCCGTCGCGGGAAAGCCTGGTCACCGGTACTTCGCTGAACGGCGCGCCGGCGGCGATCTGCGCGCGCAGGCGATCGGTGTTCGCTCCGGAGTGCGGGTCGTCCGGCCGCACCT
>JADLEG010000130.1 GCA_020846275.1 Alphaproteobacteria bacterium | reverse complement strand
GATCCTGGTGCAGGTGATCTCGACCTGGGTGTTCTACGACCGGCACTGGTACACGATGACCAAGCGCCTGGCGCTGGGCGTCGCCGGCGACATCGCCATGGCGATCGACCAGCGCGGCCTGGCGCGCACGGACAGCGAGCGCGACCAGCTCTCGATCCTGACGCAGTGGCACACCGAGCTGCGCATCGACTTCCACAAGGGCGAGATCCTGCCCAACCGGCCGGTCGTGGACCTGGTGGGCACGCTCGACGACATCCTGCGCGACGCCATCCGCGACCGCGTGCGGCGGCCCTTCCTGCTGATCTGGCCGGAGAGCGGCGAGCGCGACATCGGCGTCCAGGTGCAGCTCGCCGACGGGGTGATGGAGGTCACGGTCCCGCGCCAGCGCCTGTTCAGCTCGACGACCTACATCTTCATCCTGTGGATGGTCGGTTCCTCGCTGGTGCTGTTCGCCGTCGCCACGATCTTCATGCGCAATCAGGTGCGGCCGATCCGCCGGCTGGCGGTCGCCGCCGAGCTGTTCGGAAAGGGGCGGGACGTGCCCGATTTCCGCCTGGAAGGCGCGGTCGAGGTGCGCCAGGCCGCCGCCGCGTTCCTCGAAATGCGCGACCGCATCCGCCGCCAGATCCAGCAACGCACCGACATGCTATCCGGCGTGTCGCACGACCTGCGCACGCCGTTGACGCGCATGAAGCTGCAGCTCGCCATGCTGGGGCCCTCGGCCGAGGTCGACGACCTGAAGACCGACGTGACCGAGATGGAGAAGATGATCGAGGGGTATCTCGCGTTCGCCCGCGGCGAGGGCGGCGAGACGCCGGTCGCGACCGAGATCAACGAGCTTCTGGGCGACGTGGTCGCTGCCGCGCGGCGCGAGGGCACGCGGGTCGAGCTCGACGTCGACGGCGCCATCCAGCTTCCGGTCCGCCCGCAGGCCTTTCGCCGCTCGATCGGCAACCTGATCGCCAATGCCGGGCGCTACGGCAAGCGGGTATGGGTGTCGGCCGCGCGGCTCGACGACGCGGTGGAGATCCTGATCGACGACGACGGGCCCGGCATCCCGCCCGAGCAGCGCGAGGAGGTGTTCCGCCCGTTCTTCCGCCTGGAAGGCTCGCGCAATCCCGAGACGGGCGGCGTCGGTCTCGGCCTCACCATCGCGCGCGACGTGCTGCGCGGCCATGGCGGCGAGCTCACCCTCGACGACAGTCCGCGCGGCGGCCTGCGCGCCTGCGTGCGCCTGCCGGCGTAGCGCTCAGCCGTTCTTCGCCGCGGTCTTCTCGATCTTGAACAGGTCGACCGCCTTGTCCGCGAGCTTGGTCAGCGTGTCGAGCTTGGCGGTGATCGGGTTCTTCACCTTCACCCCTTTGGTGAAGGCGGTCAGCTCGGCGATCATGCCCGCCAGCGCCGCGGTGCGGCCTTCGTAGTCCGCCATCGCGTCGCCGCCGATCAGCAGCAGCAGGTCCTCGTAGGTCTCGAAGGCGGCGCGCTTGTCGGCGTCGCTCGCCGCGGGATCCTGGGTGATGGATTTCAGCGTCGCCCGCGCTGCGGTCACCAGCTCGGTGATCGGCTTGGTCTGGTCCGGCATGGTGCAACGTCCTCCCTGTCCGTGGCCCGCGATCAGCTCCGGCCTTCCGTGCGCGCGTCCTGATAGGCCTGCCAGTACTGCTTGAGCTCGAGCGACAGGTCGAGGATTCGGCCGGCCTGCATCGAAAGGTCGACCGGCTTGTCGACCGCGCGCTCCAGCGCCGCCAGGCTGGCGTCGGTCTGGTCGAGCAGGCGCACGAACGTATCCAGGCTGGCGCGCAGCTGGTCGATCTCGGCCTTGATGCGCTGGCGCTTGGTCTCGCGGTCGCGGTCCGACAACGCCTTGTCGAGGTCGAGCCGGTCATAGTCCGCCAGCGCCAGGGTCGAGCGCAGCACGTAGTGCGGCTTGGTGTCGTCGCGGAACACGCCCAGCATCCGGCGCACGGTCGGCGCGCCGCCATGGATCGCCTTCTTGAACTCGGCCGCCAGCCGCGCCTGCTCCAGCCGCGCCGCCAGTTCCTTGCCCACCGATACCAGCACGTCCGCGCCGGGCACCACGACTCCGGCGGCCGAGGCGATCTTGCCCGCCAGGTCGGCCAGACGCTGGGTGCTGGACTTCACGTCGTCCACGCTCTCGCCGGCGTTGAGCCGCGCCAGGACCGTGCTGTACTCGGCGATCGCCTCCCAGGCCAAGAGGCGCACCGTGGTGGGCGAGGTCGGGCGGCCCGCGAGGTCGGGCGGCGCGTAGTCGAGCGGGAAGGGGGTTGTCGGCGGGGCCGGGCCGGCGGCGGTGCGCACCCTGGCCTCGTCGCGGCGCAGCTTTTCCGCGCCGGCGGCCTGGTAGTCGGCGACGATCGCTTCGCCGGCCTGGCGCGCCTGCCGCACGGCCGTGGTGAAGCTGGCGAGTTCCCCCTGTGGGATCGAGCCGCATGCCGCAAGCGCCAGCAGCGCCAGCACGAACCAGCTTCGCAGGGTCCCCCTCATGACCGATCTCCTGCGGTATCCCGTTGGTTGTCTGGCAGTGTAGTCCCTAATGCCGTCGAGGAGTCAATTCGACCGGTTGTGTCAATCCTGGCGCGCGGCCACCAGGTAGCGCCAGGGCGTCCCGGGATCGATCGCGTCGAACGGCCAGCACGTCGCCAGCACCAGCCAGGCGCCGCCGTCCTGGGTCTCGCCTGGCAGGGTTGCCGCATCCCGGTGGACGATTTCGGTTTGCGTCACGCGGAAGCGATGCACTTGGCCATCCGCCGTCTCGACCGCCAGCGCGTCGTCCCGGCGCAGGTCGCGGAGGAACGCGAAATGCGTGTCGCGATGGCCGCTCAGCACGCTCACGCCGGCTTCGCCCGGCAGGGCGGTGCCGTCGATCCGCGCCGGGCCGAAGGCGAGCGTGCGGCCGCTGGCGCCGGACAGCACCATCCGCTCGATGCCCAGCCGCGGCACGCTGAGCTTGGCCAGCGGATAGGTGTCGGCCCAGGGCCAGGGACGCGCCGCCGCGTCGCCCGCCTGGCGCGCCGCCCAGGCCTGGCCGATCAGCACCTGCGCCGCCCAGGCCTTGGCGTGGACGTAGAGCCCCTTGCCCAGCAGCCCCGCCCCGGCCAGCGCGAAGACAAGCGCGATGGCAAGGGCGGTACGGTGCAGGCGATACGCGGGGTCGCATTTCCTTGTCCCCCCTCCCGTTGCGGGAGGGGGGCAGGGGGAGGGGGCTCGGCGCGCAGGCGCCGCATGAAGGGTTCTGGCATCGGCCTTCGTCGCGGACTCATGGGGGCCCGCCTGCCCCCTCCCCCTATCCCCCTCCCGCAAGGGCAGGGGAATCGCATATGAGCGTTGGTGCGGCCTTGCATTGGTGTCGAGGATGGATTCTGAAGGTCTTTCCAGCATCTGGAGGGGCCGATGGAGAATTTTATCGCGATCTTTTCCGCGCTGGCCG
>JADLEG010000129.1 GCA_020846275.1 Alphaproteobacteria bacterium | reverse complement strand
GCTAGTCTTCCAGCTTGGCCTGCTGGCGCAGCTTCTTCTGCTTGTCGCGCAGCGCGCGAATCAGGCCATCGAACTCGCCGTTGTTCTGCTGGATCACGGCGGTGTAGTCGGCGCGCTGCGCGATGGCGAGGCTGGTGCCCTCGGCGACGATGTCGAGGATCTTGTAGCCGTTCTTGCCTTTCTCGATGCGCCAGTCGACGCGAATCGATTCCTTGCCCGGTCGAACGATCAGGCTCTCCAGCAGCACGGCCTTGCCGTCCTCGCGGATCCGCTCGATCGACAGCTTCTCGCCGGAATACTGCTCGAATCGCAGTGCCCAGGTGAGGATGGTCACCTCCTCGAAAACCTTGAGGTAGGCGAGCTTCTGCGGCTCGGTGGCCTTGGTCCAGGCGCGGCCGGCGACGAACTGGCCGATCGACGGGACGTCGAACCCTTCGGCGAAGAGCTGCCGGAACGCGTTGACCCGTTGCGGCTGGTCGAGCTGCTTCTGGTTCAGGGTCGAGATCGTGCGGTCGGCCAGGCTCTGCAGGAAGGCCTTGGCGCCTTCGGCATGCTCGCTGGCGGCCATCGCCGACTGGGCGGCGGGCGGGGCGGCCTGCAGGATGAATGCGACGGCTGCGGAGGCGATCAATCCGCCGACCAGGCGCCGGGTGTACATCGTCAGGGCCTCTTACTGCTTACTGCGGACGCTGCGACAGCTGGTCCTTCGGCAACAGCCGCGGCAGCGGCATCGGCGCGGCGGGCTTGGGAACGAAGCTCTGCACCGCGCCCGGGGCGGCCTTCTGCTGCGGCGAGGCGTTCTCGAGGAACGGGCTCTGCGGCGAGCCGTCGCCCATGATCGTGGGCGCGCCCTGGTTGCCGGACGGACGGCCATTGCGGATTTCGTCGTCGCGACGCTGGCGATACAGGCTGCGGATCGTCGCGTAGAAGTCGATCGACGTGCGCTCGACCTCGTCCAGCGTATCGATCGCCCGCGACCGCGCGTCGAGCGCCGTCAGCACCGAGCGGACCTGCGGCCCGTAGTTCGGACCGTAGACCTTGAGCATGATCGAGACCGGGTCGATGAAGCTGTCGACCACAAGGCCGGTGGTGTCGCGCGGGTTGGACGGGCCATAGAAGGGCAGCATGATGTACCAGCCCTCCTCGAAGCCCCACACGCCCAGGGTCTGGCCGAAGTCCTCGTCGTGGTACTGCAGGTCCATCACGTCATCGGCGAAGTCGATGAAGCCGGCCACGCCCAAAGTCGAATTGAGCGCGAATCGCTGCAACGTCACGCCGGCACGATCCAGTTCGCCCTGCAACAGGTCATGGATCAGGATGAGCGGCGAGCGCAGGTTGCGCAGGAAATTGCGAATCGCATCGCGCAGCGGCTCGGGCACGCCGGTGCGGTACATCCCCGCGATCGGACGGAAGAACAGCTGATCCATCGCGTAGTTTACGTCGAAGATGTAGCGATTGAACGGCTCCCACGGGTCGTTGGCCTCGTCATAGGCCGCGCGCGCGTCCGGATCCGTGGGCGGCGTGCCGCAGGCGCTGGAGGTCAACACCATCGCCGCCAGCGCGGCACCCATCAGGCTTCGCTTCATGCTGTCTTTCATTTTGCGTCGTCTCAAGATCGGCCCAACCACCAGCACCCATCCGCATCTTGCTTGTCCGCGGTTGTATCCGCGAAGCTTTGCTTGGCTCACATCGACCGCGCGCCCGGGCACATCCCCAACGCGTCGACGTCCGGCCCCTCCGCCGTTCGTCGTCCTGCCGATGCGGGCACAAGCCCGCCGTCCGTTAACGGGTATCACGTTCGCCACGGGACAGAAATTGGATTTCCCCTGCCCGTGTGTATCTTTACACCATAGTTGCAGAATTGCCGCTGCACCTGGCCGACGGCTTGGCCGCCTTGGAACCCCGGGGGCCCAAATTCCGCTTGCCAGAGGCTGTCCAATATATAAACATATATTTATATGCATCTGTATCAGGGGTAGGGAATGGACGAATTGCTGACCGGTCTGCGCGCGGCCGCCGAGCCGTCCCGCCTGCGGCTCTTGGCGCTGTGCGCCCATGCCGAGCTGACCGTCAGCGAGCTGACCCAGATTCTGGGCCAAAGCCAGCCGCGCGTGTCGCGCCACCTGAAGCTGTTGTGCGAGGCCGGGCTGCTCGACCGTTGCCGCGAGGGAACCTGGGTGTTCTACCGCCTGGCGCAGCGCGGCACCGGGGCCGAGTTGACCCGCGTGCTGATCGACCAGATTCCCGAGGACGACGGCACCCTCACGCGCGACCTGGCGCGGCTGAGCGACGTGCGCCAGGCGCGGGCCGAGGCGGCGGCAGCCTATTTCCGGGCCAATGCGGCGCGCTGGGACAAGATCCGCTCGCTGCATGTGGACGACCGCGAGGTCGAGCGGAAATTGCTGGACCTGCTGCCGCGCCAGGGCATTGGCGACCTGCTGGACATCGGCACGGGGACCGGTCGGATGCTGGAGCTCTTCGCCGAGCGCGTATCGCATGCCGTGGGAATCGACCTGTCGCGCGAGATGCTGGCCGTCGCGCGCACCAACCTGGACCGCGCCGACCGGCGCAACTGCCTGGTGCGCCAGGGCGACATGTACCAGCTGCCGATGCCCGACCAATCCTTCGACGCCGCGATCGTGCATCAGGTCCTGCACTACGCCGAGGAGCCGGGCGAGGTGATCGAGGAGGCCGCCCGCGTGCTGCGGCCGGGCGCGCGGCTGGTCGTGATCGACTTCGCGCCGCACGAACTGGAGAACCTGCGCAGCGAGCACGCGCACCGGCGGCTCGGGTTCAACGATGCGGAGATCGCCAATTGGTGCCGCGCCGCCGGGCTCGATCCGGCGCCGGTCATCGCGCTCAAGGGCGAACCCCTGACCGTCAACATCTGGCAGGCGACGCGCCGCGACGGCGTCGCGGCCGAGGCGGTGCCGGCCGTGGAGCGCGCCGGCCGGCTTGCCACCCCGCCGGCGGGGACGCGGCGATGAACGCGGGGGGCAAGGCCGTGCCCGGCAGCTTCGACCTGTCGTTCGAATTCTTTCCGCCGAAGACGCCGGAGATGGAGCGCCGCCTGTGGCAGGCGATCACCAGCCTGGCGCCGCTGGGGCCGCGCTTCGTGTCCGTCACCTACGGCGCCGGCGGCACGACCCGCGACCGGACCCACGCGACCGTCGCCCGCATCCGGGCCGAAACGGCACTGGAGCCGGCGGCGCATCTGACCTGCGTGGGCGCAACCACGGACGAGATCGACGAGGTGGCGCTGCGCTACCGGCAGGCCGGCATCCGCCACATCGTCGCGCTGCGCGGCGATCCCCCCGAGGGCCTGGGCCAACGCTACCTGGCCTATCCCGGCGGCTACGCCTACGCCACCGACCTGGTGCGCGGGCTCAAGCGTGTCGGCGATTTCGAGATCAGCGTTGCGGCCTTCCCCGAGACCCATCCCGAAGCGACCAGCGCGGAAGCGGACCTGGACAACCTGAAGCGCAAGATCGACGCCGGCGCCACGCGCGCGATCACGCAGTACTTCTTCGATGCCGACGTGTTCTTCCGGTTCCGCGACCGCGCGCAGGCCTGCGGCATCGCCGTGCCGATCGTGCCGGGCCTGCTGCCGATCGCCAACTTCGCCCAGGCCGTGAATTTCAGCCAGCGCTGCGGGGCGAATGTGCCCGCCGCGCTGCACCAGCGCTTTGCGGGCCTCGAAGACGACCCGGCCGGTCGTCACGCGGCGGCGGTCGAGGTGGCGGCGGCGATGATCGTCCGGCTGGTGGCCGGCGGCGCGACGGCGCTGCACATCTACACGCTGAACCGCGCCGAGCTGACGCACGACATCTGCGCCGCGGCGGGAATCCTGGCGGCGGCGCCCGCGCGCGCCCGCGCGATCGGGGCCTGAAGGCGATGGCCGCGCTGCTCGATCTGCTCGCCGAGCGTGTCCTGTTGTGCGACGGCGCGATGGGATCGCGGATGCAGGCGCTCGATCTCGACGTCGCGCGCGACTACCTGGGCCAGGAGAACTGCACCGAGATACTGAACCGCAGCCGGCCCGACCTGGTCCGCGACATCCATCGCGGCTATTTCGACGCCGGCGCCGACATTGTCGAGACCAACACCTTCGGCGGCTCGCCGATCACGCTGGCCGAGTTCGGGCTCAAGGACGAGGCGCGCGCGCTGAACCGCGCGGCGGCGCTGCTGGCGCGCGAGGCGGCCGAGGACGCCGGCCGGCGCGGGCGCAAGCGCTTCGTCCTCGGCTCGGTCGGGCCGGGAACCAAGCTGCCCAGCCTCGGCCATATCGACTACCAGACGCTGGAGGACGCGCTGGCGGTGCAATGCGCCGGGCTGATCGACGGCGCGGTCGATGCGATCCTGATCGAGACCTGCCAGGACCCGCTTTACATCAAGGCGGCGGTCAACGGCGCCAAGCGCGCCCGCGCCGAGGCCGGGACGGCGACGCCGATCATGGTGCAGATGACGGTCGAGACTACCGGCACGCTGCTTGTGGGCACGGACATCGCCGCCGCGGCGACCGTCGGCCACGCGCTCGACGTCGCCGCGATGGGCCTGAACTGCGCCACCGGTCCGCGCGAGATGGCCGAGCACGTGAAGTGGCTGGCGGAGAACTGGACGGGCCCGATCACGGTGATGCCGAATGCCGGCCTGCCGGAACTCGTGGACGGGCGCACCCACTATCCGCTCAATCCCGAGGAAATGACCAAGTGGCTGGAGCGGTTCGTCGCCGAGGACGGCGTCGGCCTGATCGGCGGATGCTGCGGCACGACCGCCGCGCATATCGGCGCGCTCGACGTCATGCTCCGCCGGCGCAGCGCGGACGGCTGGCGTCCAGCGCCGGTCGCTCGCAGCGCCAAGTGGACGCCCTCGATCGCCTCGCTCTACGGCCAGGTGTCGCTGCGCCAGGAGAATGCGTACCTGTCGATCGGCGAGCGCTGCAACGCCAACGGCAGCAAGAAATTCCGCGAAATGCAGGAGAAGGGCGACTGGCAGGGCTGCGTCGAGATGGGGCGCGAGCAGGTGCGCGAGGGCTCGCACGCGCTCGACGTCTGCACCGCCTTCGTCGGCCGCGACGAGGTCAAGGAGATGGCCGAGGTCGTCAGCCGGATGCGCGGCTCGGTCAATGCGCCGCTGGTGATCGATTCGACCGAGCTCAACGTGCTCGAATCCACGCTCAAACTCTACGGCGGCAAGGCGATCCTCAATTCGATCAACTTCGAGGACGGCGAGGAGCCGGCCGAGAGACGCCTGCAACTGGCGCGCCGGTTCGGCGCGGCGGTCGTGGCGTTGACCATCGACGAGAAGGGCATGGCCAAGTCGGCCGACGAGAAGCTGCGCATCGCCCGCCGCCTGCACGACTTCGCCTGCGACAAGCACGGATTGCCGGCGTCGGACCTGCTGTTCGACCCGCTGACCTTCACGATCTGCACGGGCAACGAGGACGACCGCAAGCTGGGACTGTGGACCCTGGAGGCGATCGAGCGCATCGCCAAGGAATTGCCGGAGAGCCAGATCATCCTCGGCCTCTCCAACATTTCCTTCGGGCTCAAGCCGGCGGCGCGGCACGTGCTGAACTCGGTCTTCCTCGACCACGCGCTGAAGCGCGGGATGACCGGCGCGATCGTGCATGTCTCGAAGATCGCACCGCTGCACAAGATTCCCGAGCACGAGGTCAGGGTCGCCGAGGACCTGATCTTCGACCGCCGGCGCGAGGGCTATGATCCGCTGCAGGAATTCATCGCGCTGTTCAAGGACCGGCGCGAGGAAGCCACTGCCAAGCGCAAGCGGGCCGAGACGGTCGAGGAGCGCCTGAAGGAGCGCATTGTCGACGGCGAGCGCCAGGGCCTCGCCGACGACCTGGCCCAGGCGATGACGGTGCACAAGCCGTTGGACATCATCAACACCTTCCTGCTGGACGGCATGAAGGTCGTGGGCGAATTGTTCGGCGCCGGTAAAATGCAGCTTCCCTTCGTGTTGCAATCGGCCGAGACGATGAAGGCGGCCGTCGCCTACCTCGAACCCTTCATGGAGAAGGTCGAGGGCAGCGCCAAGGGCACGGTGGTGCTGGCGACGGTGAAAGGCGACGTGCACGACATCGGCAAGAACCTTGTCGACATCATCCTGACCAACAACGGCTTCCGCGTCGTCAACCTGGGCATCAAGCAGCCGATCGACGCGATCCTGAGGGCGGCCGCCGAGCACAAGGCCGACGCCATCGGCATGTCCGGCCTCCTGGTCAAGTCGACCGTGGTGATGAAGGACAATCTGCAGGAGATGACCCGCCAGGGCGTCAGCACGCCGGTGCTGCTGGGCGGCGCCGCGCTGACCAGGCGCTATGTCGAGAACGACTGCGTGCAGTCCTATGGCTGCGGGCGCGTGGCCTATGCGGGCGACGCCTTCGACGGGCTGGACCTCGCGACCAAGGTGGTCGAGGGCCGCTTCGACACCCATCTGGAATCGCGCCAGGCCGCCAACCAGAACAAGGTGCAGAACACGCGCCGCACGCTGGGCAAGGCGACCGACGCCGCGATCCGTCCGGTCGATGCCGAGGAGACCCGCATTCGCCGCTCCGAACTGGGGCTGGGCGTCGACGTGCCGGTGCCGCCGTTCTGGGGCCCGCGGGTGATCGACCACGCGCCGATCCGCGCGCTGCTGCCCTATCTCAACGACCGCATGCTCTACCAATTCCATTGGGGCTACCGGAAGGACGGCCGCACGCTCGAGCAGTACATGGAATGGGCGCGGCGCGAATTGCGACCGGTGCTCAAGCGGATGATCGACGTGTGCGAGCAGCAGGACATCCTGCGGCCCAAGGCCGTCTACGGCTACTGGAAGGCGGCTGCCGAGGGCAACGACGTGATCGTCTACGACCTCGACGGCACGACGGTGCTGGCGCGCTTCTCCCTGCCGCGCCAGGCGCGCGAGGACGGGCTGTGCATCGCCGATTTCTTCCGCGACGCCTCGCTCGGTCCCGACCGGCGCGACGTGATCGGGTTCCAGATCGCCACGGTTGGTCAGCACGCCTCGAACGTGGCGCGCGAATGGTTCGCCGACAACCGCTACCAGGACTACCTGTACCTGCACGGGCTGGGCGTCGAGATGGCCGAGGCGATGGCCGAATACGTCCACACGCGCATCCGCGCCGAACTGGGCTTCAGCCAGGAGGATGCGCGCGACATGGAAGCGCTGCTGCGCCAGCACTACCGCGGCTCGCGCTACAGCTTCGGCTACCCGGCCTGTCCGCGGCTCGAGGATCAGGAGCCGATCCTGCGCCTGATGGGCGCCGAGCGGATCGGGGTCAGCCTGTCGGACGAGTTCCAGCTACATCCCGAGCAGTCCACGAGCGCGATCGTGGTCCATCATCCGCGCGCGAAGTATTTCTCGGTGTGAGGCGGCTCAGTTGCGGCGGTCGCGCGGGCCCGGCATGCCGAACCAGCGGCGCCGGGCGGGGTTCTTGTCCTCGACCATCGCCATGAGCGTCTTGTCGGGCCGGGTATTGCCCTCGCCGTCGTTGCAGTAGACGAACCAGGCGGTATAGGCGAGCCCCGCCATCGTCGCGACCACGATCAGAAAATCCGACATTGCAGTTCAGGTCCCTTTCGACGCCTGCCCGGCAGGCTCGTTCATCGACTAGGCGAGCGCAACGGCGTTCGCACCAATGCTGGGGGCGCCGTGGCGCCCATCGGCGAAAGTCCGAGCTGTTCATGGCGGCGTGCGGCCAGCTCTTTCACGACCAAGTGCTGCAAGGAAGCAATGACGACGGCAAGCACGATGAACAAGTCATAGTAGGGAAGCGACATCGTCATGCACGCTGTCAAATAGCCGACCATTGAAACGCCACAGGCGGCCGCCAGGTCGCGAGCCCAGGCAAGCTCGGGAAAGTGGCGCGTGCGGACGAGCAACGAGCCAATATTCTTCAGGCACAAGAAGACGACCGTCAGATAGATGCCGAGGCCGAGGAACCCGTGTTCGCCAAGCACCTGGAAGATGGCGTTATGGGCTGCCTTGGCGCCGCTCGCCTGGTCCGATTCCGGCATGTAGCGCTGCCATACCCAGAGGATTTCCGGCGCGCGAAAGCCGCCGCCGATAAAAGGTCGTTCGATTGCGAGTTGCGAATAGACATACCAGGCATTGAACCTTCCCTTGACGGAATCGTCCGCTGTGCCCGTGTCTTCGAGCGTTTCCTGGATGGTCGACATGCGATCGAGCCATTGGGACGGCATCAGCGGAATGGCCATGATCAGGATGCCAGCCGCCGCCGCCGCAATAAGCAGACGGCGCCGGGCCTTCAGCCAAAAACAGAAGGCGACGGCAAGAAGAGCGAGCAATCCGCCTCGAGAGTAAGTGAAAAGCACACCCATCGGGATGAGCCAAGCCATGGCCAGCAGGGCGGTCTTGACCGACTTGTGGCTGGTCGTCTTGTACAGATAGGCCGCCAGCGGAATTACCATCGTCATGGCGCCGGCGAAGTGATTGTTGTCGGTGATCTGGCTTCCCCGCGGTCCCAGGACCTTGAATTGGCCCGCGGTCATGATGGAAAACAGGCCAGCCTTGACCGCAAGCAGCCCTAGGCTCAGCACGATGATCCAGATGACGGCCTGCAGGCGCGTTCGATTGTTCATGAACACGACGATGAAACATGCCAGCAACAGCGTCTTCCACATGCGGTCGAAATAGGGGTAGCTGAAGTCCGGCACGAACCCAAGGGCCGTCGTGATTCCGGAATGGACGAGCATGAAGAATAGCGCGACCAGAGTCGCGTCGACCCAGAAGGAGGCGCGCTTCCGGTTGAAAACCAGCGCGATGAGACAGGCGATCACGATGGCGAGGTTGAACTGATAGTCCGATTGTATGAGCTGGTGCGGCCCCTGCAAGGCGACCCACAACCAGACCAGGATGCCGAAGGGCAGATAGGCGACGGCTCCGAACAGGAAAGCCGCGAAGCCAGCGATGAAAAGAATATTTGTCATCGACCTTGCCTCTTCGGACCTTCTCCAGCGCGAGGGCGATTGGAATTGAGCCGTTCTAGATGCCGCGAAAGCCGGCTTAGTACGTATGCCGTCGGGCCGTCCTGCTCGCACAGGTATCGCGCGGAGCGACAAGCCTTCGTCCACAGCGACCCTAGCCGACCGCACTGTGGAACGGGAAGGGTTAATGGATTGCTTATCTCACGTTCCTGGTGTCCCGATTCCGAAGTTCGTCAGTGTTTGCGACGCACGCCGTACGAACTTCGGAATCGAAAAGGACACTAGCAACTATTTCAAGTCTAGTGCCCCTTTGGAACCTGAAGTTCGCCTCCGGTCTTGCGATCAAGAGAGGGCGAACTTCGGGTTCCAAAGGGGCACTAGTCGGCGTGCTTCAGCGCCCGCTCCAGGAAATCCAGGCGGTCCTGCCCCCAATAGGGTTCGCCCCGGTAGACGTACCAAGGCGCGCCGAACACCTGGCCCTTGATCGCCTCCTCGGTGTAGCCTTGATAGAGCGCCTCGATCTCCGGCGAGGCGCTGGCCTTCAACAGCGCCTTGCCGTTCAGACCGATGCCCTGGGCGATTGCCTCCAGCGTGGCGGGGTCGGCGATGTCGCGCTCCTCCTCCCACATCGCGCGCATGATGGCATGCGATAGGGCGCCGGCATCGTGTCCCGCGCGGTCGGCGGCGATGGCCAGCTTGTTGGCCGCGGTCTGGTCGACCGGAAAATGCTTGGGCTGCAGGTTCAGCTTGACGCCCAGATGGCCGCTCCAACGCTTCAGCTCGACCATGCGGTAGGCTTGGCGCTGCGGCGGCCGCTTGCCCACCGGCAGGCCGCCGGATTGCGGAAAGATTTTGCCGTAGTCCACGGGCTTGAAATTCACCTTGGCGCCGGCCGTCCTCGCCATCGCCAGCATGCGCTTGTGGCCCATGTAGGACCACGGACTCTGGTGGGTGTAGTAGTAGTCGATCGACTTGGACGCCGTCTTCACATTGCCTCCTTGGCGAGCTTCGCCGCCTCGCGCTCGCGCAGCACCTTGCGCTGGATCTTGCCCGTTGTCGTCATCGGCAGCGTATCCACGAATTCGACCAGGCGCGGATATTCGTGCGCCGCCAGGCGCGTGCGCACCCAGGCCTGCACTTCGGAAACCAGCCGCGCATCGGCCGCGATGCCCGGCTTGGGCACGATGAAGGCCTTGACCGCCTCGGTGCGCACCGGATCGGGCACGCCGATCACCGCGGCCATCGCGACGGCCGGGTGCTTAAGCAGGCAATCCTCGATCTCCGCCGGGCCGATGCGGTATCCGGCCGAGGTGATCACGTCGTCGGCGCGGCCCTGGAAACGGAAATACCCGTCCGCCTCGCGCCGCGCCGTATCGCCGGTGAGCAGCCAGTCGCCCGCGAACTTCGCCCGCGTCGCCTCGGGGTTTCGCCAGTACTCCAGGAACATCACCGGATCGGGTCGCTTGACCGCGACGTTTCCCGGCTCGCCGTCCGGCAATTCGTTGCCCGCGTCGTCGACGATCGCGACTGTGTGGCCGGGGATGGCGCGGCCCATCAGCCCGGGCCGGGCCGGCATGATGCCCGCGCAATTGCCCACGACCAGGTTGCACTCGGTCTGGCCGTAGAACTCGTTGATCGTCAGCCCGAAGGTGGCGTGGCCCCAGTCGAGCAGCTCGCTGCCCAGCGTCTCGCCGCCGCTGCCGATCGACCGCAGCGCATAGGCGTGGCGCGCGCGCGGATCGGTAACTCCGCGCATCAGCTTCAGCGCGGTGGGCGGCAGGAAGGCGTTGCGCACGCCATATTTCGCCAGCAGGAAGAACGCCTCCTCCGGATCGAATTTGCGCGCGCGGTAGGCAAGGACAGGGATGCCGTGGTGCCAGGCCGGCAGCAGCACGTCCAGGAGCCCCCCGATCCATGCCCAGTCCGCCGGCGTCCACATCAGATCGCCGGGCTGCGGGAGGAACTCGTGCGGGAACTCGACCCCCGGCAGGTGGCCCAGCAGCACGCGATGGGCGTGCAGCGCGCCCTTCGGCTGGCCGGTCGTGCCCGAGGTGTAGATGATGAGGGCGGGGTCGTCGGCGCGCGTCCGCTCGGCATCGAACCGGTCCGACGCGGCCTCCACCGCCGGCCAGAAGCCCAGCGGCTGGTCGCCCTGGGCGAAGCAGAGGTTCGCCTCGCCGCCCACGCCGCCATCGGTGATCAGGATCGTTCGCAGGTCGGGCAGGCGGTCGCGGATCGCCGCGATCTTGCTCAGGCCCACGGCGTCGGTGACAAGGCCGCGCGCGCCGCAGTTCGACAGGCGGTATTCCAACGCCTCCGCGCCGAACAATGCGAACAGCGGCACGGCGACGAGCCCGGCCTTGTAGGCCGCGACATGGGCGATCGCCGTCTCGGGCGATTGCGGCAGCAGGATGCCCAACCGGTCGCCGCGCTTCAACCCTTGGGCCTGCAGCACGTTGGCAAGGCGGTTGGACAGGCGCGCGATGTCGCGGAAGGTGAAGCGCCGCTCGGTCCCGGCCTCCTCGCGGTAGATCAGGGCTAGCTTGTCCGTGCCGGCATGCTTGTCCGACACGTCCACGCCGATATTGAAGAATTCCGGCACGCGCCAGCGGAAGGCACGAACCGCTTCCTCGTAGCTTGCCGCTTTTTCCAGCATGCGCTTCCTCTGCCCGGATCATAGGGCGGGCGGGGGCGGCGGTGGAAGCTGCCTCATGGACGCGGCAGGGCCGCATCCCTAGAATGGCGTTTGCCACGAAGGAGATGGCCGGCATGGCGAAATCCGTCGCCCGCGAGCGGCGCATGGGCTTCCGGGCGCAAGCTCCGGCTCCCGCCCGCCCCAAGCTCTACGAACGCGACATGTACCGCTGGACCCGCCAGCAGGCGCGCCTGCTGCGTGCGGGCAGGATGTCCGAGCTCGATCTGGAAAACCTCGCGGCGGAGATCGAAAGCTTGGGGAACCGAGATTATCGGGAGCTGCGAAGCCGGCTCGAATTGATCCTGCTGCATCTGCTCAAATGGCAGTTCCAGCCGGAGAAGCGCAGCGGTAGTTGGCGCTCGACCATCCGCATCCAACATGGAGAGGTCGATACACTCTTGAAGCAAAGTCCGAGCCTTCGTCGGCGTGTCGCACCGTTTGTCGCTGAAGTATACCCGGCAGCGGCCGCCTCCGCGGCCGACGAGACAGGGCTGGACGAATCGACGTTTCCGCGCGCCTGTCCCTACACGCCAGAACAAGCGCTCGGCCCCGACTTCATGCCGAAAGACTGACGCCCCATGCCCGACGACAGCAAGCTTCGCGAGTGGCGCAATTCGGCCTGTCCGCATGACTGCCCCAGCACCTGTGCGCTGGAGGTCGAGCGGCTGGACGACCATCGCATCGGCAAGGTGCGGGGCGCAGCGGGCAACGGCTACACGGCGGGCGTCATCTGCGCCAAGGTTTCGCGCTATGCCGAGCGTGTGCACCATCCCGACCGTCTGACCAGGCCGCTGAAGCGCGTCGGCGCGAAGGGGCAGGGGCGCGACGCCTTCGTCGAGATCGGCTGGGACGAGGCGCTGGACATCATCGCCGACGCCATGAAGCGCGCCGCGGCCAAGGACGGCAGCGAGGCGGTCTGGCCCTATTTCTACGCCGGCACGATGGGGCTGGTGCAGCGCGACGGCATCGAGCGTCTGCGGCATTCGATGCGCTATTCGCGCCAGCTCTCGACCATCTGCAACGCGCTCAGCGACGCGGGTTGGTTCGCGGGCGCGGGCGCCAAGTGGGGCAGTGACCCGCGCGAGATGGCCGAGGCCGACCTTATCGTGATGTGGGGCGGCAACCCCGTGGCGACCCAGGTCAACGTGATGGCGCATATCGCGCGCGCCCGGAAGAGCCGCGGCGCCAAGCTGGTGGTGATCGATCCCTACCGCACTGGCACGGCCGAGCAGGCGGACGTGCATCTGTGCGTCAGGCCCGGCACGGACGGTGCGTTGGCCTGCGCGGTCATGCACGTGCTGTTCAAGGAAGGCATGGCCGATCGCGCGTACCTCGCGCAGTACACCAGGGACGCGGACCGGCTTGAAGCGCACCTCCAAACGCGCACGCCGCAATGGGCGTCGGCCATCACCGGCCTGTCGGTCGAGGCGATCGTCGATTTCGCGCGGCTTTATGGCCGCACCAAGCGCGCCTATCTGCGCCTGGGCTACGGCTTCACGCGCTCGCGCAACGGATCGGCGCAGATGTTCGCGGCCTCGTGCCTGCCCGCCGTCACCGGCGCGTGGAAATACAAGGGCGGTGGCGCGCTCTACGGCATGTCGGGCATCTACCAGCTCGACCGCGCGCTGATCGAGGGCGCGGACGTGGTCGACAAGTCGACCCGCCTGCTCGACCAGTCGCGCATCGGCCCGATCCTCACCGGCGACAAGCGCGACCTCGGCAAGGGTCCGCCCATCACCGCGCTGTTCATCCAGAACACCAACCCGATGGTGGTCTGCCCCGAGCACCTGAAGGTGCGCGACGGATTCCGGCGCGACGACCTGTTCGTTTGCGTGCACGAGCAGTTCATGACCGAAACGGCGGCGATGGCGGACATCGTGCTGCCGGCAACGACGTTCCTGGAGCACGACGACATCTACACGTCGGGCGGGCACACGCACCTGCATATTACGAAGAAGGTGATCGAGCCCCTGGGTGACTGCCGGTCGAACCACGAGGTGATCTGCGCCCTGGCCAAGCGCCTGGGCGCCCAGCATCGCGGCTTCGGCATGACGGCCTGGGAGATCGTCGACCAGACGCTGAAGGCCTCCGGCCTGCCCGACGCGGAGACGGCGCACCGGATGGGCTGGGTCGACCTGGCGCCCGATTTCCGCACCGCGCATTTCCTCGACGGCTTCGGCTACGAGGACAAGCGCTTCCACTTCGCGCCGGACTGGAAGCGCTGGGGCCTCGACCATGCCCGCATGCCCGAGCTGCCCGATCACATGGAGTCGATCGAGCAGGCGGATGCCGAGCATCCGTTCCGCCTGGTCACTGCGCCGGCGCGGCAGTTTCTGAACACGAGCTTCACCGAGACGCCGGGCTCGCGCGCCCGCGAGGTCCGGCCGGCGGCGAAGATCCATCCAAAGGATTGCGCGCGTCTTGGCCTTGTCGAAGGCGGGCTGGTGCGCATCGGCAACCGCCGCGCCTCGGTCGTGGTGCATGTCCAGGAATTCGACGGGCTGCAGCCGGGCGTAGTGGTCGTGGAAAGTGTCTGGCCGAACGGCGCCTTCCGCGACGGGGTAGGCATCAACGCGTTGGTCGGGGCCGATGCAGCACCGCCCAAGGGCGGCGCCGCGTTCCACGATACCGCGGTGTGGCTGAAGCAGACCAACTGACGGCGTATCCGCGCCGTCATTGACCTCCACAGGCGACGCGCATGTTCGTATGGCTGATCCTTGGCGTCCTGCTCGCCGCCCTCGTCGCCTTTCTGCTGCGCAACTTCGCCAAGGCCGATCCCAAGAGCCTGGCCAAGCTGGGGCGGACCGCGGGCATCGCCGCTGCGCTCGTGCTTGCCCTGGTCCTTCTGCTGACGGGGCGTCTGGTGCCGGCGCTCGAGGCGGTGGGGGCCGCGCTGCTGTTCTTCGTGCGTTGGAACGTGCTGCTGAGCCAGATCTTCGGCGAGGGCTGGTGGCGGCGCGGCCGGCCGGAGGGAGACGCGGCGGGGCAGGGCGGGGGCGACCAGTCCGCCTCCGGGCGAGGGTCGAACAGCGCCATGTCGGTCCAGGAGGCCTGCCACATCCTGGGCGTGGGCGCGAGCGCCAGCGAGGACGAGATCAAGGACGCCCATCGGCGCCTGATGATGAAGAACCATCCCGACCAGGGCGGATCGACCTACCTGGCGCAGAAGATCAATCAGGCGAAAGACGTTCTGTTGAAGAAGGGACGATGACCGCCGCCGCCGCGCCACCGTCTTTTCCGCGCGGGTCGGTCGGGCGCAGCATCGCGCTGCTGCTGTCGGCAACGGTGCTGTTCAGCGTGATGACGGTGCTGGTGAAATGGCTTGGCGCGATCTACGGGCCGCTGCTGGTCTATTTCTGCCGCTCCTTCTTCGCGCTGATCCCGGTGCTGCCGCTGATGATGCATCACGGCTTGCTGGCGGCGATGCAAACGCTGCACCCGGGCGCGCATGCCTTCCGCTGCGCCATCGGCGTCGTCGGGATGGCGCTGAACTTCTACGCGCTGACCGTGCTGCCGCTGGCCGAGGTGGTGGCGATCGGCTTCACCGTGCCGATGTTCTCCACGGCGCTGTCGATCCCGCTGCTCGGCGAAGTGGTGCGCATCCGGCGCTGGACGGCGGTCGTGGTGGGCTTCGTCGGCGTGATCCTGATCGTGCGCCCCGGCTTCGGCGGCCAGACCTTGCTCAGCCTCATCCCGCTGGTCGCGGCGCTGCTGCATGCCGTGGCGCTGATCTGGGTGCGCAAGCTGACGGCGACCGAGCGCAGCGAGACGATCGTCTTCTACTTCATGGGCAGCTCGGCGCTCGCCTCGGCCTTCGTCCTGCCGTTCGCCTGGACCACGCCGACCGCGTTCGACCTGATGCTGCTGGCCGTGATGGGGCTGATCGGCGGCATCGCGCAGGTCATGCACACCTCGGCCTTCCGCGGCGCGCCGGTGGCGCTGCTGGCGCCGTTCGAATACTCGGCGATGCTGTGGGCGGTGATCGCGGGATATCTCGTGTGGGACACGATGCCGACCTGGTGGACCGGCGCCGGCACGGCTTTGATCGTCGCCAGCGGCCTCTACATCCTGCACCGCGAGGTGGTTGTCGGGCGCCAGCGCCGCGCCGGCACGGCTTAGCGCTTCAGCGCCGCCGCGATCGCCTCGGCGGCGGCGTCCATGCCGTCGGCGTTCCAGTGCGTGTCGTCGCGCCAGAACACGTACCTGCCTTGCGGCAGCAGCTCGGCGGCCCGCTTGCGCAGCGCGGGCGCAAGGTCGAGGGCCGGCACGCCCATCGCCTGCGCCGTCGCCTCGACGAACCGCCACTGCGCCTGCGGCAGGCGCGCGCCCGGCTCCAGCCAGTCGCCGTAGACGCGATACTTGGTCGGCGCCAGCGCGACCAGGCCGAGATGGGGGCGCATCGCGGCCAGCGCTTGGGCGACGAGGGACCAGTCGCAGCCCTTCTCGCGCCGGGTGACGGCGATGTACTGCTGCAGGAAGCCGACGTTCTTGCCGCCAATGTCCCGCACCAGCACCGCGCGGTTCAGCTCGCCGGAGCCGAAGGCGACGCGCGTAAGACCGTAGAACAGGCGATAGGTCTCGAGCCGCGTCACCGGCCGCCAACGCCATTCCCAGATCGACGGCGGCGGTGGCGCGGTGTCGGGGCAGGTGAAATCGTTGCCTTCGAACAGCAGCGCCACGACGTTGCGCTCGCCGACAAGCCGGGTGTTCGCCTTCAGCCAGGCGACGGTGCGGGCATAGTCCGTGGGATCGCCCGGAAAGGCGGCGGTGTAGATGTCGATGCCGTGCGCGCGGCGCAGGGTGTCGCCCAGGATGCGGTCCTGGGTCGTGCCGCTGCCTAGCGCGAAGGAATCGCCGACCAGCACGTAGGCCCGGTCCTTCGGCCCGATCGCGTCGCGATAGCCCAGCGCGTCGGTGACGAAGGTCACGTTGCGCGGCTCGACGATGTCGCGCGCCGTGCGGTCGGACAGCACGTAGAGGTCGCCGAACGGCATGGCGAAGTCGAGCCGCCGGTTGGGCGCGTAGTGCGACCGCCCGCCATCGCCGGCGAACTGCGCCAGAACCTCGTCCGGTCGGTAGTAGCTGGGGTTGGAGACTCCAAGCCGCAATACCGCTTCGGAGACCCCCAGGCAGAAGGCCAGCGACACGCAGACCGACGCGAAGGCCAGCCGTCCCGCCGTGTGACGCAAGAGGGCGTAGAGCAGCGCCGCGGCCAGCCCGGCGAAGATCCCTGGCAGCGAGAAGGCCGAAAGCAGGATCGCCAGCCCGGTCAGCAGCACGAGATCGATCGGCGACGGGCGCAGCGCCGTCGCGTTGACGGAGCTTGCAGACGGGGAGGGGCGCGGCGCGGTCATCCTGCGGTCGATTGCGCCTCGCGGGCCCGCCTGCGGGCGGCAGGGCCGATGGTGGGCGATGCAAGGATTGAACTTGCGACCTTCCCCGTGTGAAGGGGACGCTCTCCCGCTGAGCTAATCGCCCGATTCCGGCGCTCGGGGAATCGGGCGGGGTATAGGGCCGGGCGGCCCTTGCGTCAAGGTTGGAGGATCGCGCTGTGCATTATCGCACTGCCCGCGCTGGTGCACGCCGGTAGATTCCTTCAATCTCGCACGGAAGGGCGCGAGGGTGCGATGCGCAGACGCAAGTTCGTTGGGCTCCTGGGTGTGCCGCTGCTGTTGCCGCGCCATGCTTTTGGCCAGGGCGCCGCCGGGATGCGCCGGATCGCGGCCTTGTTCTCGCTGGCCGAAGGCGACCCGGAGGGTCGGGCACGCGTCGCCGCGTTCCGGGAGGGCCTGCGCGAGCTGGGCTGGATCGAAGGCGCGAACCTGCAAGTCGACTATCGCTGGGCAGGCGGCACCATCGACCGGCTGCGCAGCCACGCGGAAGCTTTGGTCAAGGAAGAGCCCGAGGTCGTGCTCGCGGCCGCCACCACCGCGCTGGTCGCGCTCAAGGACGCGACACGCGCGGTGCCGATCATTTTTGCGCAGGTTACCGATCCGGTGGGCGCCGGTTTCGTCGCCAGCTTGGCTCGGCCGGGCGGCAATATCACGGGCGTGACGCAGCACGAGTTCTCGATCGGCGCAAAATGGCTGGAGTTGCTGCGGCAATTCGCGCCGACCATTGGCCGGCTGGCGGTGCTCTTCGATCCGGGCAACCCGGCCTCGGCGGGCTACATCCAGGTGATCGAAGCCGCTGCGCCGTCGTTCCGGATCGATGTCGTCCGCGCGCCGGCCCGCGACAAGCCGCAGATCGAACGGGCAATCACGGGCTTTGCCGCCACACCTGGCGGCGGCATGGTGCTGCTGCCCGGGCCGCTCGGTTCGGTCCACAGCGCGGCAATCACGGCGTTGGCGATGCGCCATCGTCTGCCGGCGATCTATCCCTTTCGCTATCACGTACTGGCCGGAGGGCTTGCCTCCTACGGGGTCGACAACATCGAGCTTTACCGACGTGCGGCCTGGTATGTCGATCGTGTCCTGCGGGGGGAGAAACCGGCGGAGTTGCCGGTACAGAACGCCGACAAATTCCTGTTCGTCGTCAATCTCAAGTCCGCGCGGGCGATCGGTTTAGATCCGCCCGCCGCCCTGGTCGCCCTGGCGGACGAAGTGATCGAGTGACCATGCCGCCTACTCGCCGCGCAGGAACGCCAGCTTCCACTCGGGGATCTCGTCGACGATCCGGTTGTTCTGGTCGAGCAGCAGCACGCGGTCGGTGCGGCCGGTGCGCGCCATGATGCGTTTGACGATCGTCTTGCCTTCCTCCAGCACCTCGTCCTTGGTCTTGGGCTGGCCGTTCTTGTGCATGCGCGGGGTGTGCAGCGCGTAGCGGGTTGCTTCGTCCCAGCACACGTAGTTGTTCGAGCGCCGGTCGTCCTTGCACAGGATCGTGGCGTCGGCGGCGGTGGCGATCAATGCGGCGGACAGGGCCGCGAGCGCCGCGGCGAGGGAAAGGGCCTTCATGGCGTTTCTCCCGTTCTCATCCTGAGGGGCTTGCGTCTGGGCGCGACAATGCCTGCGCGCCGCTGAACCCGTGCTGAACGGCTTCGCGCGATCGTGACTGGGCCTGCCGCAATCGGGCGCTAGGCTGGCGGCATGTTCAGACATTGGCTTTGCGCGATCGCGGCGGCCTGGCCGAGCCTGGCGCTCGCGGATGATCCGACCGTCCTGCGCCTGCGCTACGACGCCTATATCGGCGGCATCCGCGTGCTGTCGATCGCAACCGAGGCGCGCTACGACGCGCAGGCCTACTCGCTGGAGGTGGCGGCGCGCACCGTGGGCATCGTCGGCTGGGTCGGCGACTGGAAGGGCGACAGCCTGACGCGCGGCGGGGTGATGGGCCGCGCCCTGCGCCCGGCCCTGCATCGCGCGGATTCGACCTGGCGCGGCGCGCCGCGGCTGGTCGAGTTGTCCTACGGCGCCGACGGCACGGTCCGCACGCGGGTCGAGCCGCCGCCCGAGCAGGACAACCGCGAGAAGGTGCCGGAAGCCGAGACGAAAGGCACCATCGATACGCTGACCGCCATCGTGGCCCTGGTCCGGCGCTTCGGCAGCGACGGGCAATGCGCGGGCGACTGGAAGCTTTTCGACGGGCGGCGGCGCTTCGACGTGATGGTCTACGATGCCGGCGAAGCGGCGCTGGAGCCGTCCAACTACAGCGCCTATGCCGGGCCGGCGCGGAAATGCCGGGTCACGACGCGGCGCGTGGCCGGCTACTGGAAGGGCCAGGCGGATACGGCCGAACAGACCGGCTATGTCTGGATGGCGCCGCTGGGCGAGGGGCGCGCGCCCGTGCCGGTGCGCGCCGAGGCCGAGATCGGCCTGGGCACCCTGGTCCTCAACCTGCGGAAGGCGGAATAGGGCCTAGCGGCCGGCGCGGCGCAGAAGATGCTGGTGCTGGATCGCCTGCAGCACGCCAAACCACAGGTTCTGCCGGCAGGCATTGATCGCCCCGTCGACGCCGAGCTGCCGCACCAGGTCGGCCGCCAGCTTGTCGGTCGACCGGTCGTCGTCGTTGGCGGCGATGGCGAACGGAAAGGGCGGCACGCAACGCTCCTGGGCGCGGGGACGGCGGCGGTTGATAGGATTCCCGATCTGATATATCCATCTCGGCTGAGGCATGGGTAATATGCGTCTATCGCATGGCAAGTTCAAGTACTGCTGGAAGATCAGTGAACGCATTCAAAGCGCTGATTTCACCGATATTTTCGCGCGTTAGTCCCCCGTAGCCATAGAGCGCGGCGATGCGGCGCATGCCTGCAGCCTCACCGGCCGCAAGGTCCTGGGGCCCGTCGCCGATCATCACGGCGCGCGCCGGCGCCGAGGCGGCCTCCGCCACCGCGGACATCGGATGGCGCGGGTCCGGCTTGCGATGGGGGTAGCGGTCGCCCCCGGCGACGACGGCAATGTTCCTGGCCAGGCCCAGGGCTTTCAGGACGTGCAGCGTGGCCGCCTGGGGCTTGTTGGTGCAGACCGCCAGGCGCCAACCCCGCTCCGCCAGGGCGGGTAGCAGCTCGGCGACGCCAGGGTAGGGCCGGGTCAATTCCGCGGCGCGGGCCTCGTAGTCCGCCGTGTAGCGGGCCAGCAGGGCTTCGAAGGCGTCCTCGCTGGGGGAAAGGCCGGCGGCGCTCAGGCTGCGCGCCAGCAGCTTGGGCACGCCGTCGCCGATGAAGCCGCGAATGCGCGCCAATGACAGCGGCGGACGGGCTTCGGTCGAGAGCAGGCGGTTTATCGCCGCGCCCAGGTCCGCCAGGCTGTCGACCAGCGTGCCGTCCAGATCGAAGACCAGCGTATCGGTGCGCCGGTCGGGGCGGGGGACCGGAAGATCCATTGCCTGAACCTGTGCCAGTGCTATGCGAAAGGTGCGGGATCAATACGCTAGGCATATTCCAATTTCATCAAAGAGTTAACGAATTCGCGCTATGCAGCCACTGGTCGCGACCGCGCGCGTCGAGCGGCGCAGCAGCTGAAGAAGACGCTTGGAGCCGGGTGTTGGCTGAACCTTTGACTGCATTGCGCGAGAACGACACCCCCGCGTTCGGCCAGTTTTTCCACAGGCTTGGATCGGGGCGGGCATTATCGAGCCAGGAGCCGCCCTGGCGGCACTGGACATGCCTGGTCGCCGGCCTGTCCGTCGTGGCGATCTTCGCCTTCGATGCGTTGATGCCGCTCGGCGTCGCCGCCAGCCTGCCCTACCTGGCCGTGCTGCTGCTGGGGCACTGGTCGCCCTGGCCGCGTTTTGCCGTCTGGGTCGCATCGGTCGCCACCGTGCTCGCCCTGGCCGCGCTTGCCATCAAGCCTTCGGCGGGCGGCCTCCTGTGGATGACGATCGCCAACCGGGCGTTGACCGTGGGTGGAATCTGGATCGTCGCCTTTCTGGTCACCAAGTCCCAGGCGCGCGGCCAACGCCTGCGCGCGATCGTCGACACCACGATCGACGGCATCGTGACCATCGACGCCCGGGGCATGATCCAGTCGTTCAATCCCGGCGCGGAAACCCTGTTCGGCTATCGGGCGGCCGAGGTGATCGGGCGCAACGTCAGCATGCTGATGCCGCCGGGCGACGCCGACCGCCACGACACCTACATCGGACGCTATATCAAGACCGGGGCCGCGCGCGTCGGCTCGGGCCGCGAGGTGATGGCCCGGCGCAGCGACGGCACGATCTTTCCGATCAAGCTGTCGATCAACGAAATTCCCACCGCGGGCGCGCCCAGCTTCGCCGGCATCATCCACGACCTGTCGGAGCTGCGCCGGGCCGAAACCGAGCTTCGGCGGCATCGCGACGAACTGCAGCAGCAGGTGGACGAGCGGACCAAGGACCTGGCGCTGGCGAAGGCGGCGGCCGAAGAGGCCTATCGCACCAAGTCGGCCTTCCTCGCCAACATGAGCCACGAGCTGCGCACGCCGCTCAACGCGGTGATCGGCTTCTCCGAGCTGCTGCAGACCAAGGCCTATGGCGAGCTCAATGCCAAGCAGCATGAGTATGTCGACGCGATCCTGGATTCCGGCCGCCACCTGCTGGCGCTGATCAACGACGTGCTCGACCTGTCGAAGGCGGAGGCCGGTCGGATCAAGCTGAAGGAGGAAACCGTCGACCTCGACGAGTTGGTCGAGCAGGCGCGGCGCGTCCTGGATCCGGCCATCCGAGCGGGCAATCTCGCCTTTGCTGCCGACCTCGCCGACGACTGCCGCGCCTTGTGGGCGGATCGGCGGCTGATGTTCCAGGTGCTGCTCAACCTGATGTCCAATGCCTGCAAGTTCACGCCCCGCGGCGGACGGGTCGGCGTCTCGGCGACGCGGCTGGGCGCGGCCGACATCTCGATCCAGATCGCCGACAGCGGCATCGGCATGACGCCGGAAGAGATCGCGACCGCGCTGACGCCCTATGGGCGCGCCGACAACGAGCTAGCCCGCTCGCGCGAGGGAACCGGGCTGGGCCTTTCCTTGAGCAAGATGCTGGTCGAACTGCATGGCGGCACCCTGGAAATCGTCAGCATCCCGGGCAAGGGAACCACGGTCAGCCTGCTGCTGCCGGGCCGGCTGGTCGATCCGTCCACGGTCGCCTGAAATCCTTACCAGCCGGCCGGCGCCAGCCGGACCGGTTACGATCTGCAATAAAGCGTGATTTTACACCATCTTGGCGGGGCCGGGCGGCTATGTCATGGTGCGCCGCGTCAAGACGAAGGTTTTCTTAACCAAGGCCAAGGTAAAGGGCCGGTTAGATGGCGAGCGAAACCATGAATAGGGCAGGCTGGGCCGCCGTCATCCTTGCCGCGGGCAAGGGGACGCGGATGAAGTCGGACACGCCCAAGGTCCTGCACGGGCTCGCGGGCCGGCCGGTGATCGGCCATGTGCTGGCGACCGTGGCTGTGCTTGGCCCCGCGCGGACGGTTGTCGTGCTGGCCCCCGGCATGGACGCCGTGGCCAGCATGGTTGCCCCGGTCGCGACCGTCGTGCAGCGACGCCAGCTCGGCACGGCCGACGCCGTCAAGGCCGCGCGCGATGCGCTGGCCGGGTTCGTTGGCGACGTGCTGATCATGTATGCGGACAATCCGTTCATCTCGGTCGAAACGATCGAGGCGCTGCGCGCGCGCCGCGCGGCCAAGGACAAGCCGGCGGTCGTCGTGGTGGGCTTCCGCCCGGCCGATCCGCTGCGCTATGGCCGGCTCGAGCTCGACCGCGCGGGACGTCTCAAGGCGATCGTCGAGTACAAGGACGCCGACGCGCGGCAGCGCCGGATCGGGTTCTGCAATTCCGGCGTGATGGCGATCGACGGGCGCCACCTCTTCGCCCTGATCGACCGCATCGGCACCGACAATGCCGCCGGCGAGTTCTACCTGACCGACATCGTGGCCGAGGCGCGCCGCGCCAAGCTCGGCACGGCGGCGATCGAGCGCCCGGAGGAGGAGTTCATCGGTATCGACACCCGCGCGCAACTGGCGCTGGCGGAACGCCACGTCCAGCAACGCCTGCGCGCGGCGGCGATGGAAGGCGGCGCCACGCTGGTCGATCCCGACACGGTCTACCTCAGCATGGACACCAAAATCGGCCGCGACGTCGTGATCGGGCCGAACGTCGTGTGCGGGCCCAAGGTCTCGATCGGCGACCGGGCGGAAATCCTGCCGTTCTGCCACTTCGAGGGCGCGGTGATCGAGGATGGCGCGCGGGTCGGTCCCTTCGCGCGGCTTCGGCCCGGCGCGCGGATCGGGCAGAACGCCCATATCGGCAACTTCGTCGAGGTCAAGAACGCGACCGTCGAGGCCGGCGCCAAGGTCAACCACCTGAGCTATGTCGGCGACGCGCGGGTGGGCGCCAAGGCCAATGTCGGGGCCGGCACGATCACCTGCAACTACGACGGCTACTTCAAGGATTTCACCGACATCGGCGCCGGCGCCTTCATCGGCTCGAACACGGCGCTGGTGGCGCCGGTCAAGATCGGCGACGGCGCCATCATCGGCGCGGGCAGCGTGGTGACCCAGGACGTGCCGGCCGAAGCGCTGCGCATCGAGCGCGGCCAGCAGACCACCGTCGAGGGCTGGGCCACGAAATTCCGTACGCGGCGGGCGCGCGAGAAGGCGGCCAAGGCGGCGAAACCCGAGACACCGAAGGTCCAGGCCGGCAAGACGCCGGCGAAGATTCTGGCGGAGGGCTAGACCCCATGTGCGGCATCATCGGCATCATCGGCAAGCAGGACGTGGCCGCGTCGATCCTCGAGGGGCTGCGGCGACTGGAATACCGCGGCTACGACTCGGCGGGCATCGCCACGCTGGTCAACGGCCATATCGAGCGCCGCCGCGCCGAGGGCAAGCTCGGCAACCTCGACCGGCTGCTGCACGACAAGCCGCTGGTCGGCAAGATCGGCATCGGCCACACGCGCTGGGCCACGCACGGCGCGCCGACCGAGGGCAACGCGCATCCCCATGCGACCGACCGCGTGGCGATGGTCCACAACGGCATCATCGAGAACTTCCAGGAACTGCGCGACGAGCTGACCAAGGCCGGCTACAACTTCGCGACCGAGACCGACACCGAGGCCGGGGTGCAGCTGCTGACGCACTACCTGCGCCAGGGCATGACGCCGCACCAGGCGATGGCCGAGGCGATGAAGCGTCTGCACGGCGCGTGTGCCATCGCGGTGATGTTCACCGGCGAGCACGACCTCTTGATCGGCGCGCGACGCGGCGCGCCGCTGGCCGTGGGCTACGGCGACGGCGAGATGTACCTGGGCTCGGACGCGCTGGCGCTGGCGCCGCTGACCAGCCGCATCTCGTACCTGGAGGAAGGCGACTGGGTCGAGATTTCGGCCAAGAAAGCCGCGTTCTTCGACGAGAACGGCAAGAAGGTCGAGCGTCCGGTCGTGCACACCCAGCTCTCGGGCATGCTGACCGGCAAGGGAAACTACGCCCACTTCATGCTGAAGGAGATCTACGAGCAGCCGCAGGTGATCGGCGACACGCTGACCCAACTCGTCAATCCCGCGGCGCGCAAGGTGGTGCTGCCCGACCTCGGCATCGACTTCGCCAAGGTGCCGCGCGTCACGATGATCGCCTGCGGCACGGCATCCTATGCCGGCGTGGTGGCGAAATACTGGTTCGAGCAGATCGCGCGCCTGCCCGTGGAAGTCGACGTCGCGAGCGAGTTCCGCTACCGCGAGGCGCCGATGCCCAAGGGCGGCATCGCGCTGTTCATCTCGCAATCCGGCGAGACCGCCGACACGCTGGCGGCGCTGCGCTACGCCAAGAGCCAGGGCCAGCACGTGCTGTCCGTGGTCAACGTGCCGCACAGCACGATCGCCCGCGAGTCCGACGCCGTGCTGCCGACGCTGGCGGGCCCGGAGATCGGCGTCGCGTCGACCAAGGCGTTCACGACGCAGCTGACCGTGCTGGCCTGCCTGGCGATCGCCGCCGCGCGGGCGCGGGGCGCGATCGACGCCCAGCGCGAGGGCGAGCTGACATCGGCGCTCGCGGAAGTGCCGAGCCGCATGGTCGAGGTGCTGCGCCACGACGAGCGCATCCAGGAGATCGCCCACCGCGTCGCCGAGGCGCGCGACGTGCTCTATCTCGGCCGCGGCACGTCCTACCCGATCGCGCTGGAAGGCGCGCTGAAGCTGAAGGAGATTTCCTACATCCACGCCGAGGGCTATGCCGCCGGCGAGATGAAGCACGGGCCGATCGCGCTGATCGACAAGGCGGTGCCGGTGATCGTGATCGCACCGCGCGACCCGATGTTCGAAAAGACCGCCTCGAACGTGCAGGAGGCGCTGGCGCGCGGCGGGCGGGCCATCCTCTTCAGCGACAAGCAGGGCGTCGGCAAGCTCGGCGACAAGGCGCTGTTCGCCATCACCATGCCCGACGTCGATCCGTTCGTGGCGCCGATCCTATACTCCGTGCCGGTGCAGCTCCTGGCCTACCACACGGCGGTGTTGAAGGGCACCGACGTCGACCAGCCGCGAAACCTCGCCAAGAGCGTGACGGTGGAGTAGGTTTTCCAGGAGGTCATCGAAAGGCGCCGGCCATGGCCGAACCGCGGATCAAACTGGACCACGAGAAAATCGCCGCCTTTTGCCGCAAGTGGCGGATCGTCGAGTTGTCGCTGTTCGGATCCGTGCTGCGCGACGATTTCCGCGCGGATAGCGATGTGGATGTGCTGGTAAAATTCGCGCCGAACCGGCTGGTGGGCCTGGAAGAATTCCTCGGCATGCAGGACGAGCTACAGGCAATGCTTGGTCGGAATGTGGACCTGATCACGCGCCGAAGCGTCGAGCACAGCAGGAACTATCTGCGCAAGGCCGAGATTTTGGAGTTCGCGCAGGTCGTCTATGAGGCAGCGTGACGACCAGTCGTTGCTCGATATCGCGGTCGCCGGTCGGCTCATCAAGACATTCGTAGTAGAGGCGGATAGTCCGGCGCAGTTGGAGCGCAATCCGCTGCTTTCCTCCGCCATCGCCTGGCAATTATCCATCGTCGGAGAGGCGGCAAACGACTTAGCGCGGAGTTGCGGCAAGCGCATTCGGATGTCCCATGGTCGGCGATGGCGCGGATGCGCGATCGTGTCACCCATGGCTATGACACGATCGACTGGTCGATCGTATGGCAAGTCGTGACCACGGAACTTCCGCGGGCAGTTGCCCAGATCGAATCCATCCTGGTATCGCGAAACGTGCGCCTGCCCGATCGATAGCGCTCTCACCCCGCCGGCATCAGAATCGACCGGCCGATCTGCTTGCCGGCCTTGAGGGCCTCCAGCGCGGCATAGGCTTCGGCCAGCGGGCGCTTGGTGATCGGGATTGTCGCCGGCTTCACGCGCTGCACGAGCTCGACCAGTTCCCTCAGTTCGCCGGGGGTGCCGACATAGGAGCCCTGGATGTTGAGCGCGCGCATCGGGATGTAAGGGGTGGGGATGGTGACGTCGCCGCCGAACAGGCCGCAGACCACCAGCTTGCCGCCCTTGGTCAGGCAGTCGATGCCGAGCTTCACCGTGTCCGACGAGCCCACCAGGTCGACCACGCCCCACACACCTTCCGGGCAGTGCGACTGGATCTGCTTGACCGCGTCGGCGGCGCGGCCGTCGACCGCGGCCAGCGCGCCGGCCTTCATCGCCGCGTCGCGCTTGGCGGCGTCGATGTCCACGACGATGGCGCCCTTGCCGCCCATCGCCTTCAGCAGCGACAGGCACATCAGCCCCAGCCCGCCCGCGCCGATGACGACGATCGGCTGTTCGCGCGGCGTCGCGCCCAGCTTCTTCAGCGCGCCGTAGGTGGTGATGCCCGAGCAGGCCAGCGGCGCCGCCACCTCGGGCGCCAGGTTGCCGATTTCGAACAGGTAGCGGGGGTGCGGCACGACCAGGTGGTCGCTGTAGCCGCCCGGCCGGTGCACCCCCACGAAGCAGGGTTTCAGGCACAGGTTCTCCTCGCCGCGCCGGCAGACCAGGCACTGGCCGCAGCCGATCCAGGGATAGACCAGGCGGCGGTCGCCGACCTTCACCCCCTTGGCGTCGGGGCCGAGCGCCACGACCTCGCCGACATTCTCGTGGCCCATGGTCAACGGCAGCTTCATGCCGCGATCGGTCAGCTTCAGTTTCTTGCCCTGGCCGAGGTCGTAGGTGCCTTCCCAGAAATGCAGGTCGCTGTGGCACACGCCCGCGGCCAGCACGCGCAGCAGCACCTCGCTGCCCGTGGGCGTCGGCGTCGGCCGTTCGAACAGCTTCAGCGGGCAGCCGCATTCGGCGACGTCGTAGCTCTTCATCGAAGGTCCTCCCCTGATAACCGGGCGCCGTCAGAGGCGTGTATAGCCGCAGCGCCGCAAATGCTCGATATAGCGATCGCTCAGCGCGCCGCGCCGATGCGCGAGTTGGTGCAGGTTGAGGTCGCCGCCGAAGTTGAATTCCAGCAGGACCGGCCCCGCATCCGTCAGGGCCACGTCCCACGACTGCGTGCGGATGGCCGGGAAGGCGGACGCGGCGCGCAGGCAGATCTCGCGCCCCTTTGCCCAGTCCGGCAGGCAGAGCCCACGGATCGCGGCCCCGGTCTCCGGGTGGGTCTCGTGCTCCTGCACGTCCTCGCCGACGCCGGAAATGGCGCGCAGAATGCGTCCCTCGACAGGGTCGAGCGCGCCCAGCATGTTTCCCGCCCGCCAGAAATTGTCGGCGACGTTGGCGGAGCGCGGAATCTTGACCACGGCGCTCTCGATGCTCGGCCCATCGGGGCCCAGCAGCACCAACAGCCGCGCCGCGCCGACGGTGGTGCCGAAATGTTCGGCCAGCACGGGGTGCGGCTTGAGGCGCCGCTGGAACAGGTATCCGGCGCGGCCAAGGCCCGCCACGTATTTCAGCAGCTCGTCGAGCGTGACCCGCCCGCCATCGCCCAGCAGCACGAACCCGCCGCCGATCCCCGCCAGATCGAGGGCACCGATGCTGTACATGCCGTCGCACGGCTTGGCGAAGACCGGGTAGGCCGTGCCCTCGGCCAGGAAGCGGCGCACGGCGTCCTCGTCGCGCAGCACGGGCCAGGGCATGGCCCGGTTGCCGCGTTCGTACGCCGCGATCGTCTCGGGCACCGGCAGGCCGAGCCCGCGCATGATCGTGTAGAACAGCGCCTTGTCGTCGGCGGTCGCGTACCACCGCGCATCGTTGCAGGTGTCGTGCATGGGCTTCTGCGCCCGCTTGCCGACATAGCGGCGGCGGTCCGCGTCGCTCAGCGCCGGGTCGTAGAGCCGGTAATAGAAATATTCGTCCGAGGTAAGGCGCCCTGGCGCGCGCGAGGCCTGCCACAGCGCGCGGGCCAGCGCGACGGCCCCCGTGCCGGCCTTGGTGGCGGCAAGCGTGTGGCGCGTGCGATCCACCTTCGGCGGGCCGTCCAGGCGCGCGCGCTGGCGCAGCGCCTCGTCGGCGTCGAGCCGGACCGCCGCGTCATTCGCCAACGGAAAGCCCCGAGATGATCGCGGCCGGGATTGCGTCGCGTTCCAGGCCCGATATCTGGCAGCCGCTATCGGTCAGCGACATCTGCTCGGGGTTCCCCGGCCTGACCATCCGGGTCCAGGCCTGCGCCGGCCCGGACGGGTCGCCGCCCCTGAGCGAGAATTCCAGCCTGTCGCTGGCGCGGAACACATCGAAGCAGTGCGGGCCGGGCGGCGCCATGGTCGGGTAGTAGAAGCAGGCGAATGCGCCATCGGACATGGCGTCGATCCGCCACTGACCCATATGCGGACAGCCGTCCCAATAGCCGACCCGGCCATCCGGCGCGTAGTACTCGATGAAATTGGACCCGTTGCTATAGCGGCCGTAGAAGGTCCGGTCCGCGAACAGGCGCACCAACTCGCCGCGATCGCCGACGCGCACGCGCGCGCCGTCTCCGGCCCGCGCGCTTGTGTCGGGCGACACCAGCAATGCAACGATCGTCGTCGTTGCCAGCGCGACCGCGAAGCTGTGTCGCATCAGGCACTTCCCCTGCCGTGGATCAGGCCGTTCATAGCAGAGCTCCGACCAAGGGTTAACAGCAAAGCCTCCTGCGACTATAGTAGCCTCCAACGCGAACGAGGCGAAGGGAGTACCGCGCCATGGCACCCAAGGACAATCCGGCCGTCGAGGCCCCGAAGCTGAAGGACATGAAGCTGTTCCGCCAGCAATGCTACATCGACGGGCACTGGGTCGATGCCGACGGCAAGCAGACCGTCGCGGTCAACAACCCGGCGACGGGTGCGACCCTGGGCACCATCCCGCGCATGGGCGGGGCCGAGACCCGGCGCGCCATCGAAGCCGCGAACAAGGCCTGGCCCGCCTGGCGCGCCAAGAGCGCCAAGGAACGCGCCGCCATCCTGCGCAAGTGGCACGACCTGATGATGGCGAACACCGACGACCTCGGCGTGCTGATGACCTCGGAGCAGGGCAAGCCCCTGACCGAGGCGAAGGGCGAGGTGGCCTATGCCGCCGCCTTCATCGAATGGTTCGCCGAGGAAGGCAAGCGCATCTACGGCGACACGATCCAGTCGCCCTGGGCCGACAAGCGCATCGTCGTGGTCAAGGAGCCGATCGGCGTCGTGGCCGCGATCACGCCCTGGAACTTCCCGGCGGCGATGATCACGCGCAAGGCCGGCCCGGCGCTCGCCGCGGGCTGCACCTTCGTGTGCAAGCCGGCAACGCAGACGCCCTATTCGGCGCTCGCCATGGCCGAACTGGCCGAGCGCGCCGGCATCCCCAAGGGCGTGTTCAACGTGGTGACCGGCAGCGCGTCGGAGATCGGCGGCGAGATGACCTCGAACCCGATCGTGCGCAAGGTCACCTTCACCGGCTCGACCGAGATCGGCAAGAAGCTGATGATGCAGTCCGCCGCCACGGTGAAGAAGATGGGGCTGGAGCTGGGCGGCAACGCGCCGTTCATCGTGTTCGACGATGCCGACCTGGACGCCGCCGTGGACGGCGCGATCGCGTCCAAATACCGCAACACCGGCCAGACCTGCGTGTGCGCCAACCGTCTTCTGGTGCAGGATGGGATCTACGACAGGTTCGTCGACAAGCTGGTGGGCGCGGTCGGCAAGCTGAAGGTCGGCAACGGGCTGGAGGCGGGCGTGACCCAGGGGCCGCTGATCGACATGAAGGCGGTCGAGAAGGTCGAGGAGCATATCGCCGACGCGACCAAGAAGGGTGCCAAGGTCGTGGCCGGCGGCAAGCGCCACAAGCTTGGCGGAACGTTCTTCGAGCCCACCATCCTGGCCGACGTCAACCCGCAGATGGCCGTGGCGCGCGAGGAGACCTTTGGCCCGCTGGCTCCTGTCTTCAAGTTCAAGACGGAGGCCGATGCCATCCGCTTGGCCAACGACACCGAGTTCGGCCTGGCGGCCTATTTCTACAGCCGCGACATCGGCCGCATCTGGCGCGTGGCCGAAGGCGTGGAGTACGGCATCGTCGGCATCAACACCGGCATCATCTCGACCGAGGTGGCCCCGTTCGGCGGCGTGAAGGAGTCCGGCCTCGGCCGCGAGGGCTCGAAGTACGGCATCGATGACTTCGTGGAGATCAAGT
>JADLEG010000128.1 GCA_020846275.1 Alphaproteobacteria bacterium | reverse complement strand
GCGAAGTCCCAGCTCGACCGGTTGACGTCGGGCGGCAGCAGCTTGATGCCCATGCGGTCGAGCTCCTGGCGGAAGGAGCTGAGCTTGTCGGTGTTGCCCATGTCGAGGGTCATCGACGCGGCCAGGTATTCGACCGCGTGGTTCGCCTTCAGGTAGGCGGTCTGGTAGGCGATCAGCGCATAGGGCGCGGAGTGGCACTTGTTGAAGCCGTAGCCCGCGAACTTCGCCATCTTGTCGAAGATGCCGACGGCCTGGGCTTCGTCGACCTGGCGCTTGACCGCGCCCTCCACGAAATCCTTTCGCTGCGCCTCCATCTCCGCCTTGATCTTCTTGCCCATGGCGCGGCGCAGCAGGTCGGCGCTGCCGAGCGAATAGCCGGCCAGCACCTGGGCGATCTGCATCACCTGCTCCTGGTAGACCATGATGCCGAAGGTCTCGCGCAGGATCGGCTCGATCGCGGGATGGAGGTAGTCCGGCTGTTCGGCACCGTTCTTGACGTTGATGTATTTCGGGATGTCGTCCATCGGGCCGGGACGGTAGAGCGCGACGAGCGCGATGATGTCCTCGAACCGCGTCGGCTTCAGCTTGCGCAGCACGTCGCGCATGCCCGAACTTTCCAGCTGGAACACCCCGGTCACCTCGGCGCGGCCCAGCATGTCGTAGGTCTTCGTGTCGTCGAGCGGGATGGTGGCCAGGTCGATGTTGCCGCCCCGCGCGTTGATCAGGCGCACCGCGTGCTGCAGCACCGTCAGCGTCTTGAGGCCCAGGAAGTCGAACTTCACCAGCCCGGCCTGCTCGACGAACTTCATGTTGAACTGCGTGACCGGCATGTCCGAGCGCGGGTCGCGGTACATCGCCACCAGCTCGTGCAGCGGCCGGTCGCCAATCACCACGCCGCCCGCGTGGGTCGAGGCGTGGCGGTACAAGCCTTCGAGCTTGCGCGCCTTGTCGAACAGCCGGCGCACCGAGTCCTCCGACTCGATCGCCTGCTCCAGCGCCGGCTCCTTTTCGATCGCCTGCTCGAGCGTGACCGGGTTGGCCGGGTTGTTCGGCACCATCTTGCACAGCCGGTCGACCTGGCCATAGGGCAAGGCCATCACGCGTCCGACGTCGCGCAGCACGGCGCGCGCCTGCAATTTGCCGAAGGTGATGATCTGCGCCACGCGATCGCGGCCATAGCGGCCCTGCACGTAGCGGATCACCTCGTCGCGCCGGTCCTGGCAGAAGTCGATGTCGAAGTCCGGCATCGAGATGCGCTCGGGATTGAGGAAACGCTCGAACAGCAAGCCCCAGCGCAGCGGATCGAGATCGGTGATGGTGAGCGACCAAGCCACGACGGAGCCGGCGCCCGATCCGCGGCCCGGCCCGACGGGAATGCCCTCGCGCTTCGCCCATTGGATGAAGTCGGCGACGATCAGGAAGTAGCCCGCGAACCCCATCTTCACGACGACGTCGAGCTCGAACTCCAGGCGCTGGCGATACGGTTTCGCGACCGTCTCGCGGTCGACCGCGCCGGACAGGGCGGCGAGTGGGTAGACCTGCGCCTCGAGCCGCCGTTCCAGCCCTTCCTCCGCCAGTCGCCGGAGCGCCGCCGGCTCGCCCGCGGCTCCCGCGTCCGGCCAGGGCGGCAGGATCGGCTTCACGGGCCTGGGCATGAAGGCGCAGCGCTGCGCGATCACCACCGTATTGTCGACCGCTTCCGGCAGGTCGGCGAACAGCGCGCGCATTTCCGCCGGCGACTTGAAGCGGTGCTCGGGCGTGACGCGGCGGCGGTCGGTTTCCGCCAGCACGCGACCCTGGGCGATGCACAGCAGCGCGTCATGCGCCTCGTACATCGCGGCGTCGGTGAAGTAGCAATCGTTGGTCGCGACCAGCGGCAGGTTTCGTCGATAGGCCAGGTCGACCATCGCGTCCTCGATGCGCGTCTCGCCGTCCAGCCCGTGGCGCATCAGCTCGACATCCAGCCCGTGGCGCATCAGCTCGACATAGAGACGCCCGGGGAACAGACCGGCCAGGCGATCGAGCATCGCCTCGGCGGCCTGGGCCTGCCCCTCGCCCAGCAGACGGCCGACCGCGCCGGCCGGCCCGCCGGTCAGCGCGATGAGCCCCTCGGTCTTTCCTTCGAGCACCGACAGCGGGACCTGCGGCAATTCCCCGTCGCCGCTGTGCAGATAGGCGTGGCTGACCAGCGCCATCAGGTTGCGATAACCCGCCTCGCTCTGCACCAGCAGGACAAGCTGGTCGGGCGTCGGCGCCAGGCCGCTGCCGTTGACCGGGCCGCGCGCGCCGTTGACGTCCTCGCGGCTGACCGCGAGCTGGCAGCCCGTGATCGGCTGCACGCCAGCGGCGGACGCCGCCAGCGCGAACTCCATCGCGCCGAACAGGTTGCCCGTGTCGGTGACGGCAACGGCGGCCATGCCCTGCGCCTTGCACAGGTTGACCAGTTCCTTGATGCGGATCGCCCCCTCCGACAGCGAATAGGCGGAGTGGACGCGCAGGTGGACGAAATCGGCGTGGGGCATCCGCCATCCTACCAAGGCGACACCTCCGCCCGCACCATTGAATGACGGGGACAAGCGAAACCCGCGTGTTCTCCGCCGCTGCGCCGGCCGACAAGCGCCCGGGAAAGGCCCGGGGCGATTCGCCTCGCCGGCCGGCCGCCCGATCTATCGATACGTGTCCCGCGCCGGCCGGGACTGCTAAACTGCCGCCGGTGCCAGGCAGGCATGCGTTCGGGGGACAACATGGATCAGGCGATCGATCAGGCGGTGACGCTGCGGGCGCGCTATGCGGGACGCGCGCGCGATCTGTATCCGCTCTATCTCGGCACGCTGCTGTTGACGATCATCACGCTGGGCTTCTACCGGTTCTGGGCGCGCACGCGCATCCGCCGGTATATCTGGAGCCGGATCGTCGTCCAGGACGACGCGCTCGAATACACCGGCACGGGCAAGGAATTGTTCATCGGCTTTCTCAAGGCCGCGCTCATTCTGTCGCCCCTGCTCCTCGGCTATGCCGCGCTGGACATCGCCGCGCAACTCGACGAAGCCCTGGCGATCTACTACGGCGCCGGGCGCGTCATCGTCTACATCCTGCTCCTCTACCTCTTCTTCGTCGGCTCCTATGCCGCCACGCGCTATCGCCTGTCGCGCACCCGCTGGCGCTCGATCCGGTTCCATCAAGGGGGCTCGCCCTGGGAATATGGCGTGATGGCCTTCGGCGGCGCGATCCTGCGGGGGCTCACCCTGGGCTTCTACACGCCCTTCAACGACGTGAAGCTGGCGCGGTACGAAACCGCCCATCGGCAGTTCGGAACCGCGCCGTTCGGCTTCGACGGGAAGGCGCGTCCCCTGTTCTGGCCGTTCGCGCGCTGCTGGGTCTTGCTGCCCTTCACGCTCGGGCTTTCCTGGTTCTGGTACGACGCGCGGCGCACGCGCTATGTCGTCGAGCATACCGTGCTGGAAAGCCTGCGCTTCACGATGTCCCCCGCGGTCACGGGCTGGAAGATGGCCCGGCTGAAGATCGGCAACATGCTGATCGCGCTCTTCACGCTCGGCCTCGGCTACCCGATCATCGTCCGTCGATCGATGCGCTTCTGGTGCGACAACGTGTCGGCCGCCGGCACGATCGATTTCGCGCGCATCGGCCAGGCGGCCGCCCTGCCCGGCAGCGGGGAGGGCCTTGCCGGCTTCTTCAACATCGACACGCTCGGCACCTGACGATGGAGGGCTGGACCCTCGCCCATTACTACGACGGGCGCAGCGCCGCGCGCGTCGCGGTCCATATCGAGCTGGGCGAGTCGAGCGCGCGCCTGCTGGCGGCAAGCGACGGAAGCCAGGTCGCCGCCTGGCCCTATGCGGCGCTGCGCGTCATCGCGCCGGCCCACAAAGGCCAGGCGGGCCAGTTCGGCCATGCGCGGGACGACGAGATCCGCCTGTCGGTGCCCGATGCCGGCATGTCCGCCGCCCTGGTGGATCGGATCGGCCGGCACCGCCCGCGCGAGCCGCATGGCCGGCGCATCGCCATCATCGGCGGCGGCATCGCTCTGGCGGGCGCGCTGGCAGCGGTGCTGTGGCTCGCCTCGGGGCCCTTCCTCGACCTGGTTGCCGATGCGATACCGCGCAGCACGGAGCAACGCCTGGGCCGCGCCGCGCTGGGAGTATTCGAGCGTCTGGGAAAGACCTGCGCCAATCGGGCCGGACAGGCCGCGCTCGACCGCCTCGCCGAGCGGTTGGTGCGCGCCGCCGGCAGCGACGCGGCCGCCACCGTCGAGGTCAAGCGCAATGCCAATGTCAACGCGTTTGCCGTGCCCGGAGGCCACATCGTGTTCCTGTCGGGCCTGATCGACAAGGCGGAGTCGCCGGACGAGATCGCCGGCGTGCTGGCGCACGAGATGGCCCACGTCGAATTGCGGCACCCCACGCGGCTGATGCTGCGCCATTTCGGCGTCTCGATGCTGGCCTCGCTGCTGCTGGGCGACTCGCGGCTGACCGATGCCGTTGGCGCGCTCGGCATCCTGGCCTACAGCCGGGAGTTCGAGGCCGAGGCCGATGCGCGGGGCATCGAGATCCTGCGGGCGGCCGGCATCCGCACCACCGGCATCGTCTCGTTCTTTACCCGGCTCGAGGCGAAGGAGGGCCGCAATTCCGCCGTCATGCGCTATCTCACCTCGCACCCGCCGACCGCCGAGCGGCGCGCGCTTGCCGAACGCAGCGCGGGCAGCGGCAACCCTGCCATGTCGAATGAGGACTGGACCAGCTTGCGCGACCTGTGCAAGCAAGGCTGACCTCGTCAACGAACCTCGCGCGCCGGCAGCACGCCCCATGGTCGACTGGCTCTGGATCCCGATCACGGTGGCGGCCGCGCTCTTCCAGTGCATCCGGACCGCGCTGCAGAAGTTCCTGAAGGGTCGCATGTCGACCGGCGCGTCCACCTTCACGCGCTTCGTCTTCGGCATGCCGGTGGCGATCGTCTACGCGTTGAGCCTTCTCTATGGCCTCGGCTTCGGCACGCCGGCGTTCAGCCCGCAGTTCTTCCTGTGGGTCATCGCCGGCGGCATGGCCCAGATCGTCGCCACCGGACTGATGCTCTATGTACTGAACTTCCGCAATTTTCCGGTCGGCATCGCCTACACGAAGACCGAGGTGGTGCAGGCCGCCGTCTTCGGCCTGGTCTTCCTGGGCGACCATCTGACGCGCTGGGGCGTGGCGTCGATCGTCGTCAGCACGCTCGGCGTGATGCTGGTCTCGCTGGTGGCCAGCGGCAATCCGGTGCGCGCGCTCTTGACCGGCTGGCTCGAGCGGCCGGCGCTGCTCGGCATGACGTCGGGCGGCCTCTTCGCCGTGTCGGCGGTCGGGTTCCGCGCTGCCTCCCTGTCGCTCCAGCATCCCAATCCGATCGTGGCGGCGGCGGTGACGCTCGCCTTCGCGACGACGATCCAGACCGTCGTGCTGGGAGGTTTCCTCGCCTGGCGCGAGCGCGAGCAGCTCGGCAACATCGCCGTCGCCTGGCGGCCCTCGCTGATGGCGGGGCTTACCAGCGTCCTCGGATCGGCCGGATGGTTCACCGCCATGACCCTGCAGACCGTGGCCTATGTCCGCACCGTCGGCCTGGTCGAGCTGATCTTCACCTTCCTGATCTCGGCGCTGTGGTTCCGCGAGAAGCCGCGCGCGACCGAGATCGCCGGGGTCGCGTTGGTCGTCCTCGGCATCGCCATGGTCCTCAATCAGCCGGCGCCCTGAACGCCGGAAACCTAATCGGCTTCCGCCACGAACCCGCCAGTCGGCGCGGGGTGCGGCATGTTCCAGCCGAAGAAGACTTCGACCTCCACCAGCCTGCCCTGGCGAACCGTCAGCATCTCGGTGTTTCTGAACCGCTTGCCTTCGTTGGTGCGGGCTTCATAGGCGACGAAAACGCGGTCGCCCTGCTGGGCACAGTGCAGGAAGTCGAATCCCGCCAGGAACTTGCTGTTTGGCCAGCACCGATCGAAGTACGTGGCCCGGTCGAGCCGGTTGTCGAGTGGGCTGGTGAAATGGAAGTCGTCCGCCACCAGCCGCTCCAGCGCGGCACGGTCCTTGTCGACGTACGCCTGGTAGCTGGCGCGTGCCACCGCGATGGGGTCCCATTGCATGCCGGCCGCCCGTCTGATGTTGCGGAACAAGGAGAACGCGCCGTCCTGCCTCCCGTTCCCTGCGCCGCTCAGGCCTGCGCGACGGTTCCCCCGCGCAACGCCAGCACGCGGTCCATGCGCTGGGCAAGCTCGTGGTTGTGGGTGGCGATCAGCGCCGCGAGTCCGCCCCGGCGCACGAGGTCGATCAGCAGCGCGAAGACCTGGCCGGCGGTGTTGGGGTCGAGGTTGCCGGTCGGCTCGTCGGCGATCAGCAGCAGCGGCCGGTTCGCCAGCGCGCGAGCGATCGCCACGCGCTGCTGCTCGCCGCCCGACAGCCGGCCCGGACGATGGGTCAGTCGCTCCGCCAATCCGACATGGGACAGCAGCCGCTTGGCCCGCTCCGCGGCCTCGCGCCGCCCGCGTCCCGCGATCATCTGCGGGATCACGACATTCTCAAGGGCCGAGAATTCCGGCATCAGGTGATGGTATTGGTAGACGAAACCGATCCGCCGGCGCCGGACCGCCGTGCGCTGCGCATCGCCCAGCCGGCCACAGGCCTGGCCGGCGATGCTCACCTCGCCGTCATCCGGCCGCTCCAGCAGTCCGGCGATCTGCAGCAGGGTGGACTTGCCCGCACCCGACGGGCCGACCAGGGCCACCGCTTCGCCGGGCCGCACCGCGAGCGTTGCCCCTGTCAGCACGTCGAGCCGCTCGCTGCCCTGGCGGAAGCGCCTGACGATGCCGTCCAGCGCCAGCGCCGGTTCCCGGCTCTCCAGGGGAGCGCCGGCGGACGCCGGATCGTCGAGCGGCCTGGCGATGGGAGTCATGCGGCGGGTTATAATCGGTCCCCGACCGCCCCGCCAGCCGCCCGGGAACTCCCCCATCTTCAAGAAACTGGCGCAACGCTTCATAGTGGCACCATGAACGCTCTCTTGCGTGCGGCGCTTATCGCGGCGTCGACCGTGGCGGGGCTGGCACCGGCCGCGCCGGTGTCGGCCGGCCCGCTGGAGGATGGCATCGCCGCGTTCCAGCGCGGCGATTTCTCGACCGCGCGATCGAACTTCGAGCCGCTCGCCGTCAACGGCGACGCGGTGGCGCAGTATTACCTGGGCGACCTTATCGTTCGCTACGCGACGCCGCAGAACAAGCCCCAGGGCGTCGTCTGGCTACAGCAATCCGCCCAAGCCGGCGTGCCGGACGCGATGAACGAACTGGCGCGCATCCTGTCCGAAGGCAAGATCGTCGCCGCCGACCAGGCCAAGGCAAACGAGCTTTTCATGCAGGCGGCCTCGCTCGGCCACCTGCCCGCCTACAACAACCTTGGCCTGCGCTCCGCCCAGGGCATCGGACGCGCGCCCGATCCGCTCGACGCCAGCGAATGGTTCCGCCTGGCGGCCGACCAGGGCTTCGCCGAGTCGCAGTTCAACTTGGCGGTGCTCTATGCGAACGGCGACGGCGTGAAGCGCGACCTGGTCGAGGCGTTCAAGTGGCTCACCCTGGCGATGAAGCAGGGCCATTTGCTCGCGACGCGCCAGCGGCCGGTCGTCGCGCAGCAGATGACGCCCGGCGACATCCAGGAGGGCGACAAGCGCGCCGCCCAGTGGCGCCCGGTCAGGCCGAAGAAAGCCGGGAGTTAGGCGCGGATGCCTCATCCTTCGACAAGCTCAGGATGAGGAACTCGCTTACTTACTTCCTTCCTCATCCTGAGCTTGTCGAAGGATGAGCCTTCACTCGTACCTGAGCGCTTCGACCGGATCGAGGCGCGCGGCGCGCCAGGCCGGATAGAGCGTCGCCAGGAACGACAGCACCAGCGCCATCGCGACCACCAGCGCCACCTCGCGCGGATCGACGATCGCCGGCAGCCGGCTGAGGAAATACAGCTCGGGCGAGAACAGGTTGCGCCCTGTCAGCCCCTGCAGGAACTGCCGGATCGATTCGATGTTGGCGCAGAAGGCAAGCCCGAGCGCAAGGCCGCCGCCCGTCCCGACGATGCCGACCGAGGCGCCGCACAGAAGGAAGATGCGCAGGATCGCCGCGCGCGTCGCGCCCATCGTGCGCATGATGGCGATGCCGCGGCCCTTGTCCTTCACCAGCATGATCAGGCTGGAGATGATGTTGAACGCCGCGACCAGGATGATCAGGCTTAGGATCAGGAACATCACGTTGCGCTCGACCTGGATGGCGTTGAAGAAGGTCGAGTTCGCGCGCTGCCAGTCGCCCAGCCGGTACTTGGCCTCGAGCGCGCCGGCGATGCGGCCGCGCGCCTCGTCAACGCGGTTGGGGTCGTCGATCAAGATGTCGACCCCCGTCGCCGCCCCCTTGAGCTGGTAGAGCACCTGGGCAAGCTCGAAGGGGATGAACACGAAGCTGTTGTCGTATTCGTACATTCCGACGTCGAAGATCGCGACGATCTCCACGGCTTTGCTGCGCGGCATGATGCCGATCGCGGTCTCGGCGAAGTTGGGCGTGATCAGCGTGATCGTGTCGCCGACCGACAGGTTGAAGCGCTCGGCCATGCGCCGGCCGATCATCGCCGCGTTCATGCCGGTCAGCGCGTCCAGCGATCCGGACTTGACGCCGTCCGCCAGGATCGGCCGCCGGCGGAGGTCGTCCAGCCGCAACCCGCGCACCGCGACGCCAGACGCCATGCCGTTGGCGCTGAGCAGCGCATTGCCTTCGATCATCGGCGCGGCGGTGACGATGCCCGGCACGCGCGCAAGCTTGGCCACCACCGCGTCGTAGTCGGGCAGCGGCCCGCCGATCAGCGCATAGACCCCGACATGGCCGTTGATGCCGACGATGCGGGTAACCAGCTCCTTGCGGAACCCGTTCATCACCGACATCACGATGATGAGCGTGGCCACGCCCAGCGCTATGCCCAGCAGCGAGAACCAGGCGATGACCGAGATGAAGCCCTCCTGGCGCCGCGCGCGCAGGTAGCGCATCGCGACCATCCGCTCGAAGGCCGAGAACATGGCCGCGGGCTTACCCGGCGACCTTCGTCAGCGCCTGGTCGACGGACATCTCGGCGCGCTCGCCGGTGCGGCGGTTCTTGACCTCGACCTTTTCGACCGCCGCGCCGCGCGGGCCGACGATCACCTGCCAGGGCAGGCCGATCAGGTCCATGTCCGCGAACTTGGCGCCGGCCCGCTCGTCGCGGTCGTCGTAGAGGACCTCGACCTTCTTCTGCCGCAGCTTGGCGTAGACATCCGCGCAGAGCGCGTCGGTCTTGGCGTCGCCGGTCTTGAGGTTGATCAGCCCGACGCGGAACGGCGCCACCGATTCCGGCCAGATGATCCCGGCATCGTCATGGCTCGCCTCGATGATCGCGCCTGTGAGGCGCGACACGCCGATGCCGTACGAGCCCATGTGCACGGTCGTCGACTTGCCGTCCGGCCCGTCGACATTCGCGCCCAGCGGCGCGGAGTATTTCGTGCCGAAATAGAAGATGTGGCCGACCTCGATGCCGCGGGCCTCGAGGAGCTGGTCGCCCTTCACCGGGCATTTCGCCGGGTCGTGCTTTTCGTCGGCGGCCGCATAGAGCCCGGTCCAGCGGTCGACCAGCGGCTTCAGGTTGCCGTCATAGTCGATGTCGGACTGCAGCGGATCGAAGTTGAGGAACGCCTTGTCGCAGAAGACCTTGCTCTCGCCCGTTTCGGCCAGGATCTGGAACTCGTGGCTCATGTCGCCGCCGATCGGGCCGCTGTCGGCCTGCATCGGGATCGCCTTGAGCCCCATGCGCGCGAAGGTGCGCAGATAGGCGACGAAGAACTTGCGGTAGGACCGCTCGGCGCCGGCATAGTCCAGATCGAAGGAATAGGCGTCCTTCATCAGGAACTCGCGCCCGCGCATCACGCCGAAGCGCGGCCGCACCTCGTCGCGGAACTTCCACTGGATGTGGTAGAGCAGCTTCGGCAGGTGCTTGTAGCTGCGGATATAGGCTTTGAATATCTCGGTGATCTGCTCCTCGTTGGTCGGCCCGTAGAGCATGTCGCGGTCGTGGCGGTCCTTGATGCGCAGCATCTCGGCGCCGTAGTCGTCGTAGCGCCCGCTCGCCCGCCACAGCTCGGCCGGCTGGATGGTCGGCATCAGCACTTCCTGGCAGCCCGCCGCATCCTCCTCCTCGCGCACGATCTGCTCGATGCGCTTGAGCACGCGGAAGCCGAGCGGCAGCCAGGAGTAGATGCCGGCCGAGGACTGGCGGATCATACCGGCACGCAGCATCAGCCGGTGCGAGACGATCTGGGCTTCCGCCGGCGTCTCCTTCAGGGTCGGCAGGAAATACTGGGACAGGCGCATGGCAGGGGTGTTCCGCAAAGGGGTCGACGGCGAGGCCGGCACTCTAGGTAAAGCCGCCTGGCCTGTCCACGCCGGGCGCCGGATTCCGCGCGCCGCGCCGCGGTTTTGCCGTAATGTGTCCCTAAGCGGCTCATCGCGCCGGGCCGAAGTTGCCACCGGCGCATCGGAATCGGCGCATCCCCGGGCGGTGCCATGAAAGCAGCCACCTACGTCCTCTGGGCCTTCGGCCTGTTCTTCGTGCTGGGCTTGATCGGCTCCGAGGGCTTCCACAAGACCGGCGTGGCGCTCAGCACGGTCGGCTGGGGCATGCTGTGGGTGAGCCTGTACCGCTTCGTGCCGATGCTGTTCGACGCCGTCGCGTGGCGGCAGCTCTTCCCGGCCGGGCGGCGCCCCCCGGTCGGTTCGATCCTGACCGTCCGCTGGATCGGCGAATCCGTGAACTCGCTGCTGCCCGTCGCCCAGGTCGGCGGCGATGTCGTGCGCGCGCGGCTGGCGGCCAAGCGCCATGGCCTGCCGCGCTCGACGGCCGGGGCGGCCACGGTGGTCGACTTCACGCTGGCGCTGCTGGCGCATGCGGCCTTCTCCTTTGCCGGGCTCGGCCTCCTGCTGGCGCGCACCGGCTTTTCCGAGCCGGTCGCCGCCTTCACGATCGCGCTGCTTGTCGGCGCCCTGCTGGTCTCCGCCCTGCACATGGCGCCGCGCCTCGGCCTGTTCGGCCTGCTGGCGCGCCTCGTCGGCCGCATCGCGCGCAAGGACGAGAAGCTGCGCACGCTGGCGGGCGGCGTGCAGGCGCTCGACCAGCAGATCGTCGAATTGCATCGCCGCGGGCCGGATGTCTTCATCGCCTTCTGCCTGAAGCTGTCGGCCTGGGTGCTGCGCGTGCTGGAAACCTGGCTGATCATGCGCCTGATGGGCTACCCGATCGGCTTCGACGATGCCTACATCATGGAGAGCCTGACGGCGGCGATCCGCAGCGCCGCCTTCTTCATGCCCGGCGGCCTGGGCCTGCAGGAAGGCGGCATCATGCTGCTGGGCCACATCATGGGCTTCCCGCCCAATGCCTCGATCGGCCTGGCGGTCGTCAAGCGGGTGCGCGAGATCGCGACCGGCCTGCCGGGGCTCGCGGTCTGGTCCTACGTAGAATCACGAGATTTCCGGCATCTGCTAGACACATCCGAGCAGCCGGAACCAGCCAAGGACGCTGCCGCCGTGACGCGACGAACGGGAAGCCAGCTTTAGGGATCGCCCGGAACGCCGAAGGCGGGCGCGGCCGATGGATCCAGCGCGCGGGTGACGTAGTCGTTCATCTGCGGCTTGTACACGTCCCAGATCGCCGCCAGCCGGCTGACTGGCGCGTCGGCCCAGTCGCAGCGCAGGTCCGCCAGCGGCCAGGGCTGGCGGTCGACGACGAGGAGCCCGGCGGACTTCACCGGCCCGGCCTCGCCGCCCGCGACCAGCCCCGCTTCGAGCGCGAGCAGCAGCCGCTCGGCCAGATGCAGGCCCGGCTCGGCCGCGAAGGTCGCGACCATCGCCTGCGGGACGCCGGTGTTCGCCAGCAGGTTGCCCGCCGCCGCGCAATCGATGCCGCGCGCCATGGCGTGCGTGCCCAGGGTTCGCGCGCCGCTGAAGATCGCCGCGCCGCCGAGCGAGTCGACCACGACCATCTGGCGGAAGGCGGCGTTCTCGCCAGCCTCGGCCAAGGTGCGGTCGAGCGCCGACTGCGCGTCGAGCCCGCCTTGGATCAGCTCCAGCACGCGCTGTCCGAGCCGCGGATCGGTGATGTTCTGCGACATGGCCGCGCCGACGCCAGCGCGGGCAAAGGCGCAGCGCGCGGCGACACAAGGGCTCGACGACGAGACAGCCACGCCGAGCATCCCGGTCCGCCCGCAGCGTCCGGCGATCGAGATCGTCATCGAACAGTTCCCCCTTGCGCGCGCCTGGCAGCGTCCGATCGAGACGCCGCCGCCATCTCCGGCATTGGTGCCAGAGTTGCCGGCAAAATGCCAACATTGTGAAGACGATATGGCGAAACCTTGTTCATGAAAACGCCGTAACACTTGACCGCGTCGGGTTGCAGGCGGCGAGGCGGCAGTGTAAATACCGCCCTGTCACCTGCGTCCGGACATGCAATCGGGCGGAGGCCAGGGGGGCTGCGTAATTCGGGAGTTGTCAGAGATGAAGCTTCGCCTGGTCCGGACGGCGGTGTTGGCGGTCATGGGGTGCCTGGTGGCCCTTGGCGCCAACGCACAGCAGGTAGCACAGAACGCCCCGGCGGCTGCGGTGATCGAGAAGCTGGGCTCGGTCATGATCGACACGATGCGCGATGCCAAGTCGCTTGGATATCAGGGCCGGTTCCAGAAGCTGGCCCCCGCCATCCTCGATGCGTTCGATCTTCCCAAGATGGTCTCGGTCGCCGTCGGCGGCGCCTGGAAGCAGATGACTCCGGACCAGCACCAGCGCATCGTCGATGCGTTCGCGCGCTATACCGTGGCCGTGCACGCGTCGCGGCTGGACGGGTTTTCCGGCGAGACCTTCAAGGTCGTGAGCGCGAGCGAGCTGCCGAACAAGGGCGGCATGCTGGTCAAGGCGCAATTCGTGCGCAGCAGCGGCACGACCGAGAACATCGACTACGTGCTGCAGGAGAACCAGCAGGCCTGGCAGATCGTCGACGTGTTCTACCGCAGCAGCATCAGCGAGGTCGCCACGCGCCGCTCCGAGTACACGGCGGTGATCAAGAATTCCGGGGTCGAGCGGCTGATCGCGGCAATGGACGAGAAGACCGCCGAGCTTGGCAGCAAGACCGCGACCAATTGAAACCCCGCCGATGACGATCGCCTTCCGCCATTCCTCCGCACGGCAAGCGCCGCGCCCTTCCACCCGGGCGTCGGCGCTGAAATCGGCGCTGGTCTCGCCCGATCTCACCTTCCTGATGGAAGCGCATAACGGCTTGTCGGCGCGGATCGTCGAGGAAGCCGGCTTCAGGGGCGTATGGGCCTCGGGCCTGTCGATCTCGGCCGCGCTCGGCGTGCGCGACAACAACGAGGCGTCGTGGACCCAGGTGCTGGAAGTGCTGGAGTTCATGGCCGACGCCACGACGATCCCGATCCTGGTCGACGGCGATACCGGCTACGGCAATTTCAACAACGTCCGCCGGCTGGTCCGAAAGCTGTGCGACCGCGGCATTGCCGGCGTCTGCATCGAGGACAAGCTGTTCCCGAAGACCAACTCGTTCGTCGGCGACGGCCAGCCGCTCGCCGACATGGACGAGTTCTGCGGCAAGATCAAGGCCGGCAAGGACAGCCAGACCGATCCCGATTTCTGCCTGGTCGCGCGCATCGAGGCGCTGATCTCGGGCTGGGGCCTGGACGAGGCGCTGCGCCGCGCCGAAGCCTACCACCAGGCCGGCGCCGACGCGATCCTGATCCATTCCAAGAAGTCGAGCGCCGACGAGATCCTGGCGTTCTGCCAGGAATGGGCCAACCGATGCCCGGTCGTGATCGTGCCGACGATGTACTACGCGACGCCGACCGAGCGCTATCGCGCCGCGGGCATCTCCTGCGTGATCTGGGCGAACCACAACGTCCGCGCCGCGATTTCCGCCATGCGCGAAGTCAGCCGCAAGATCGCGACGTCCGAGACGCTGGTCGGCGTGGAAGGCACGATCGCGTCGGTCAAGGACGTCTTCGCCCTGCAGGGCAATTCCGAGCTTGTGGAGGCGGAGCGGCGCTACCTGCCGCAGCCCGGCATCGACACCCAGGCGATCGTGCTGGCCGCCTCGCGCGGCGCGGCGCTGGGCGAGCTCACGGCCGACCGGCCGAAATGCATGATCGACGTGCGCGGCCAGCCGCTGCTGCGCCAGCTCACCACGACGCTCAAGGACAGCGGCATCCGCCGGATCGGCGTCGTCGTCGGCTATCGCAAGGAATCGGTCGACCTGCCGTCGATCGAGACCGTGCCCAACCAGGCCTATGCCACGACCGGCGAATGCGCCTCGCTGGTCTGCGCCGAGGACCGGCTGGACGGGCCCTGCCTCGTGACCTACGGCGACATCCTGTTCCGACGCTACATCCTCGACCGCCTGCTCGAGGCCGATGGCGACATCGTCGTCGTCGCCGACGCGCTGTGGCGGGAGCGGCGGCGGACGGGACCGGGGCTCGTGCACGACCATGTGGAGTGCAGCCGCCCGTTCTCGCCCGGCTACCTCGACGAGGACACGGTCGACCTGGTGCGCGTCGGCCCGGACCTGCCGGACCGCGACATCGCCGGCGAGTGGGTAGGCCTGGTCCGGCTGAGCGCTCGCGGCGCCGAGCGGGTCCGCGAGGAACTGGCCGCGATGCGCCGCGACGGCTCGCTTGACCGCGCGAACATGCCCGACCTGCTCAACCGCCTGGTCGCTGGCGGCCACCAGGTACGGGTCCAATACATCACCGGACATTGGCTCGACGTCGACGACAGCTTCGACCTCGCCAAGGCCCGCAACTTCCTCTAGGCCCCTGCACCATGATTCGCGCCGATGATTTCATCGAGCCGGCGCGTGCGCGCGGATTCGATTTCTACACCGGCGTGCCCTGCTCGTTCCTGACCCCGTTCATCAACCGCGCCATCAGCCATCCCAAGCTGGACTACGTGGCCGCGGCATCCGAGGGCGAGGCCGTGGGCATCGCCGCCGGCGCCTGGCTGGGCGGCCGGCGGACCGTCGTGATGTGCCAGAATTCCGGCTTAGGAAACGCCGTCAATCCATTGACATCACTTAACTTTCCCTTCCGAATTCCGACCCTCCTGATCGTCACCTGGCGCGGCCAGCCGGGCATCAAGGACGAGCCGCAGCACGAGCTGATGGGGCAGATCACCGCTGGCCTGCTCGACACGATGCGCTTCGCTCATGGCATGTTTCCCATGGAGATCAATCAAATAGAAAGCGCCCTGCAGACGGCAATCGAGCAAATGGAGGCACGCTCGCTGCCTGCCGCCCTGATCATGCGAAAAGACAGTGTCCTCGACGATAGCATTGAACGGACAAGTGATTTAGCCCACGTCGATGGTGCTTATCGCGATCACCGCTCGCGCGGACCCGCACCGACGCGGATTGCCGTCATCGAGCGGCTTCTGGCCGACATTCCGCCCACGGCCGCTATCGTCGCCACGACCGGCAAATGCGGGCGGGAATTGTTCACGATCGCCGACCGGCCGCAGCACCTCTACCTCGTCGGCTCGATGGGGTGCGCCGGGGCGGTGGGACTGGGCGCTGCCCGCCAGGTGGCCCGACCGGTGGTCGTGCTGGACGGCGACGGCGCCGCCCTGATGAAGCTGGGGGCCCTGGCCACGATCGGCGCCTACGCGCCGCGCAACCTGATCCATGTCGTGCTCGACAACGGTGTGCACGATTCGACCGGCGGGCAGGCGACCGTATCGTCGAGCGTCGATTTCGCCCGCGTCGCCCTCGCCTGCGGCTATGCCGCCGCCGCCGCCGCGGACAGCGTCGCCGGATTCGCGGCCTGGCTGAAGGATGCGCTGGCCGGCAACGGCCCCCACCTCCTCCACATGAAGATCGCGCCGGGCTCGCTCGAGAAACTCGGGCGCCCGACCGTCACCCCGCCGGAAGTCGCCCGGCGGTTTCGTGCCTTCCTGACCGAGCCACAAACGCACTAGGGGAAAAGGAGAGAATCGATGACCGTCAAACGTCACAATGTCGGGCCGCGCATGAGCCAAGTCGTGGAGAATGGCAACACCGTGTATCTGGCCGGCCTTACCGCCGACGACCCCTCGCAGGACGTCAAGGGCCAGACCAAGCAGATCCTGGCGAAGATCGATAACTTGCTGAAGTTGGCGGGCACCGACAAGTCGAAGGTGCTGTCGGCCAATATCTGGCTGACCGACATCGCGACCTGGTCGCAGATGAACGAGGTGTGGGACGCGTGGGTTTCGCCGGGCAATACGCCGGCGCGCGCCACGGTCGAGGCCAAGCTGGCCGCGCCGGGGCTCAAGGTCGAAATCATGGTGCAGGCCGCGAAGTAACAACGGCTTGACGGCAGCAGAAAAGGCCTCCGGTTCGAATCCGGAGGCCTTTTCCTTTACCATATCGCAACACTGAAGCGGGTTTGCTGGCCGGAATGCTCGCGGCCGCCGGCGATTATTAAGGTTGCGGGGCAAATCGAAAACACTTTAATGTACCTTGGCGTGCCGGAATTCCGATCCGGTGCCGCCGATCTGCGTGTTCGAACTCTCCACCGCGGAACCATGAGCCACAATACCTGGATTCACCGGATTGTTCGTGTCGCCGTCCGACCGCTGGCGCGGACGCGCGTGACCCCCAATCAGGTGACCGTGGTGCGCCTGTTTACGGGCGTCGCCGCGGCAGGGCTGTTGGCCATGGGCGTGTGGCCGTGGTCGGCGCTCGGGGCCGGCGTTTTCGCCCTGTCGATGCTGCTGGACCGCGCCGATGGCGAACTGGCGCGACAGACGGGCAAGCATTCCCCCGGCGGGCACCGATTCGACCTCTTCGCCGATGCGTTCTCGAACGCACTGGCCTTCGTCGCGATCGGCATCGGCCTGCGCGACGGCACCAGCCTCGGCTACTGGGCGATCCCGATGGGCGCGGTCGCCGGCGCGGCGATCATGCTGAACCTCTGGTTCGTCATGGCGATGGAGGAGATGAAGGGCGCGCGCTCGGCGGAGCTCAAGAGCTTCTATGGATTCGACGCCGACGACGCCACGCTGCTTCTGCCGGTCTTCGTGTGGCTGGGCTGGGAAGTTCCGATGACGGTGATGGCGTTCGCCTGCGCGCCTGTCTTCACGGCGCTCGCGGCGCGGCACTTCACCAAGCTGCATCGCCTCGACCGCTCGCCCTTCGCCGACCTGATCCAGCCGCGCCCCGCCGGTGCGGACCAGCGTCCGGTGCTCCAGCCGGTTGAACGGCGACGCTCTCAGTCCTCGCGCCCCTGAGCGACGCCCGCCGCTAGGCTTGCCCGGCGCCCACCCGCCGGCGCACCATGATGAAATGCCAGAGCGTCCAAAGCCCGAAGAGCCCGGCGCCGATGCCCGCGCCGACGAAGAACGGCTGCGCCCAGCCAAGCCACACGATGGGCGCGATCAGGTAGATGCCGTCTTCCAGCTCGAAGCCCGCAAAGCCCGGATAGTTTGCGGTCCCCTGCCCGGCATGGCGGTCGATGTCGAGGCTCATCACCATCGATCCGAAGGCGCTGATCGCCCCCACCGCGCCCAGGAGGATCGACCAGCCGCCAAGCCAGCCATCGCGGAACGCGATCCCGAGGCCGATGAACAGCGCCGCGTAGCTGCTCGCGCCCGCGACGTAGTCGTAGTAGTAGCCGAAGCGCGACGTGCGCCCGGTCTGCCGCGCGAGCTCGCCGTCGAAATGGTCCAGGAAGCGCGCCAGCGCGAACAGCCCCGCTCCCCAATGGATATGCGGCGCGCGCCCGACCGCGATCAACGCGGCGCCGGCGAAGGCGAACACGACCGTGATCGTCGTCATCTGGTTCGGCGTCAGGCCGGTGCGGATCAAGGGGCGCACCAGCACGCGCGCGAGGCGCTGATCGTAGGGAGGCTTGTCCATGGCGACGGGCGGGCTCCGGAAAAGGCCGCGCACCATAGCCAAAGCCCGGCCCAAAACAAAGAAGGCGAAGCGCCGTCCTGGCGCTCCGCCCCTTTGTTGCTGCGCCGACACCCCTGCCGAAGCGTCGGCGCCGCCCGCGGTCGTCTCTGGCGTACCGCCGGCCCACTGCCTTGAGCCGGCCGCTACCTGCATACGCCCGACCGGCTATCTGCCGGTTTTAGGCGACCAGCGCTCCTTGTAGCGGCGGCGGCTTAAGCAAGCACTAAGGGGCAAAGTAAATTTATGATGAGTTCAAGCATAGGCCATAACAGTGGAAATGAACAAAAATACAGATAAAATAAAAAAGGATTTCGGCCTTGCTTCGCTAAAATGCGAAAGGTCGCGGCCCGCCGCCGTTTCCGGGCATGGCCGGGTCGAGCGTAGGCAGGAAATGCTGTATCGTCGCCCGATGACGACGGCACGCAAGCTGCTCGATCTCGACGCCCTGGCCGCGCGCATCCCCGATGGCGCGCACCTGGCGATACCGGCGGACTACAGCGGCGTCGCCATGGCCGCGACGCGCGCGCTCGTCCGCCGCCGCGCCCGCGGCCTGCGCCTGGTGACCGTGCCCACAAGCGGCATGCAGGCGGATATCCTGATCGGCGCGGGCTGCGTCGCCGCGATCGAAACCTCCGGCGTCGGCCTGGGCGAGCACGGGCTGGCGCCCCGCTTCACCGCCGCCGCCAAGAGCGGAAGCCTGCACATCATCGAGGCCACCTGCCCAGCGATCCATGCCGCGTTGCAGGCGAGCGAGAAGGGCGTGCCGTTCATGCCTCTGCGCGGCTTGCTGGGCTCCGACCTTCTAGCGCAACGACCGGATTGGAAGGTGATCGACAATCCGTTCGCCGCGGCGGGCGATCCGCTGGTCCTTCTGCCGGCGGTCCGTCCGGATATCGCTCTCTTCCATGCGCGCTGGGCCGACCGCGCCGGCAATGTGTGGATCGGCCGGCGCCGCGAACTCGCGACCATGGCCCATGCCGCCGCCCGCACGCTCGTCACCGTCGAGGCACTCTTCGACGGCGATCTGCTGGCCGACGAGTCGACCGCGTCCGGCACCCTGCCTTCGCTCTATGTGAGCGCGGCGGCGGTCGCCGAGCGGGGCGCATGGCCGCTGCCCCTGCCGGGCCTCTACGCCGCCGACGACGCGGCGATCCGGCGCTACGCGCAGGAAGCCCGCAGCGATTCCGGCTTCGCCCGTTACCTCGACGAGACCCTGCGCGCCGCCGCATGAACGACGCCAGCGCGAACGAGTTCCTGATCGTCGCCCTGGCGCGAATGATCGAGGGCTGCCGCCACGTGGCGGTCGGCAACGCCTCGCCCGTTCCCGGCGCCGCGGCGCTGCTGGCCCGCGCGCTGTCGGGCGACGCGATGCTCGTGTCGCTGCTGGGCAGCCTGGCCCACAATCCCTACACCGACGGCGGCCGCGAGTTGTTCGATTCCGCCGGCCAAGGACGGCTCGACGCGTTCTTCCTGGGCGGCGGCGAAATCGACGGCCAGGCAAACGTCAACCTGGTCGCGGTGGGTCCGCACGACGCGCCGCTCGCACGTTTTCCCGGCTCGTTCGGCTCGGCCTATCTCTATTTCGCCGTGCCGCGCGTCATCCTGTTCCGCGCCGAGCACACACGCCGCGTGCTTGTCCCCAGGGTGTCGTTCATCAGCGCGCCGGGAACAAGCCCGCCAGGGATCCATCGCAGCGGCGGCCCGACGGCCCTGGTCACCAGCCGCTGCGCCTTCGCCTTCGACCGCGCACGCGGCCGCTTCCGCCTGGAGACGCTGCATCCCGGCCATACGGCCGAGGAGGTGCGGGCCGAAACCGGCTTCGACTACGACAGCGCGCCTGAGGTTGCGCAGACACCGCCGCCATCAGCGCGCGCGCTGGAGCTGATCCGGGGCCGGGTTGCCGGTGAGCTGGCGGAAACCTACCCCTCCTTCGCCGCGCGCGAATGGGGCCGCGCCGCTTGAGCCAGCCGATCCATTCATTGCCGAGGAATCGATGACCGCCGCCCACCGCCCGATCGCAAGCGATGCCGCCCGCGCCCAGGACGTATTTCCCGCCGGGTCCAACGGCGAATTCAACATCCCGCCGGAGCTCAGCATCGTGGTCGACCGCGGCGAAGGATGCCGCCTTTGGGACATGACGGGCCGCGAGTTCGTCGACTTCTCGATGGGCTGGGGATCGGTGCTGCCCGGCCATGCGCGGCGCGAGGTGGTCGAGGCGGCCACGCGCCAGGCCGCCAAGGGATCGAACTTCGCGCATGTGAACCGCCCGGCGCTCGAACTGGCCGAGGAGATCAAGCGCCTCAGCCCGGCCTCGCGGCGCGTGCGCTTCTGCGCATCCGGCACCGAGGCGACGATGTACTGCCAGCGCCTGGCGCGCGCCTTCACCGGCCGCCCGCTGATCCTGAAGTTCGAGGGCGCCTATCACGGCGCCAACGAGATCGGCGTCACCAGCCTGTTCCCGCAGCGCCTGAAGGATTTTCCGGCTCCCGACCCGTCGAGTGCCGGGATCGCGCCGGTGGTGAACGACCAGGTGATCGTGGCGCCCTACAACGACCTGCCGACGACCGAAGCCATCGTCGCCGCCCATGCCGACCGCCTGGCCGGCGTGATCGTCGAGCCGCTGCAACGCTGCACGCCGCCGCGCCCCGGCTTCCTTGCCGGGCTGCGCGCGGCCTGCGACCGGCATGGCGTGCTGCTGCTGTTCGACGAAGTCGTCACCGGGTTCCGCCTGGCCTATGGCGGCGCTCAGGAACTCTACGGCGTCGTCCCGGACCTCGTGGCGTACGGCAAGGCGCTGGGCGGCGGGTTCCCGATCGGCGCCTTCGGCGGGCGGCAGGAGATCATGGACTGGGTGCGCGAGGACCGGCTGGGCCGCGACGACTATGTCTGGACCGCGTCGACCCTCGGCGGCAATCCGGTCAGCACGGCCGCGGCGCTGGCGGCGCTGGCGATCTATCGCCGGCCCGAGACCTATCCGCATCTGCGCGAGCTCGGCCAGTACCTGCGCGAGGGCATGCGGCGCGTGCTCGAGGAGCGCCAGCACCGCGCGCAGGTGATCGGCGACGGCCCGCTGGCGCAGGTCGTCTTCACCGCCGACCCCGTGTTCGACTACCGGTCGACCCGGCGCGGCGACGGCGCCAAGGGCCGCGCGCTGATGCTCGGCCTGTTCCGGCGCGGCATTTTCCTGAACCCGATGGGCACCAAGCTCTACCTGTCGCTGGCGCACGACCGGACGGACTGCGACCGCTTCCTCGACCGGCTCGGCGACGCGCTCGGCGACCTGTGAGCCGAATCGCCCGCATATTTCGAGAAAATTCTTCCCACTCCAATCGGTTAGGCTATGATGCGCGAAGCATTTGCCGCGCGCCCACCTGCCTGGGTAGCCATGTACGTCTATCTTCCGGTCGCCGAAATCTCGGTCAATGTCTTCGTGATTCTCGGCATGGGAACGGCCGTAGGGTTCCTCTCCGGATTGTTCGGCGTGGGCGGCGGGTTCCTGATGACGCCGCTGCTGATGTTCATCGGCGTGCCGCCGGCCGTGGCCGTGGGCACCGAGGCGAACAAGATCGCGGCCTCCTCGATCTCGGGCGTCATGGCGCATTGGCGCCGCGGCAACGTCGACGTGAAGATGGGACTCGTCCTGCTGATCGGCGGGTTCGCGGGATCGACCGCCGGCGTATTCCTGTTCGGCCTGCTGCGCGCGATCGGCCAGATCGACCTGGTGATCCGCACCGCCTACGTGATCTTCCTCGGCATCATCGGCGGGCTGATGCTGACCGAATCGGTGCGCACCTTCCTCAGGCGCAGGCGCATGCCGGTCGGCGCCAAGGTCAAGATGCACCAGCACACCTGGCTGCACGGCCTGCCGTTCAAGATCCGCTTCCACAAGTCCCGCCTCTACATCAGTGCCATTCTGCCGCTGGCGATCGGGTTCCTGGTCGGCGTGCTGGCCGCGCTGATGGGCGTCGGCGGCGGCTTCATCATCGTGCCGGCGATGATATACCTGCTGGGCATGCCGACCTCGGTCGTGGTCGGCACGTCGCTGTTCCAGATCCTGTTCGTGACCGCGAACGTCACGTTCCTTCAGGCGCTGCACAACCACACCGTCGACATCGTGCTGGGGCTGTTCCTGGTGCTTGGCGGCGTGGTCGGAGCGCAGCTCGGCGTGTCCTACGGCGCCAGGCTGCGCGGCGACTGGATGCGGGCGCTGCTGGGAACATTGGTGATCGCGGTCGGCAGCAAGCTGCTGTTCGACCTGGTCGCGACGCCGAGCGAATTGTTCACGCTCGCCGGCGCTGCGCGGGGCCACTGATGCGCTTGATGGTTCTCGCGGTCGCAACGATGGCCCTGGCGATGGCGGCCGCGCGGCCGGTGCGCGCCGATCCCGTCGTCGCCGACCTGTCGAGCCACCTGATCGCCATCACCACCGGCTTCACCGGCACCGAGGTTCTGGTGTTCGGCGCGACCGACGGCGAGGGCGACATCGCGGTGGTCGTGCGCGGTCCGGAGCGCGAGGAGATCGTGCGCAAGAAGGAGCGCATGGCAGGCATCTGGATTCACGGCGCGTCCTTCCGCTTCCGCCGCGTGCCCAGCTTCTACGCCGTGGCCGTCAGCAAGCCGTTCAACGAACTGGCGCCGCAGCAGGTGCTGACGCGCCACCAGATCGGGCTGGAGAACCTGCGGCTCGACGCCGGCGGGCGCGAGGCAGACCCGAACTACAAGACCTTCGCCAATTCGCTGGTGCGTTTGAAGCAGACCGACCAGCTTTTTCCCACGCGAACGGAGAAGGTGCAGTTCCTGGGCAATCAGCTCTTCCGCGCGAACCTGGCCTTTCCCGCCAACGTGCCGGTCGGAACCTACCAGGTCGAGGTGTTCTTGCTTCGCAATGGCGAAGTGGCCGGCGCGCAGACCGTGCCGCTGGTCATCAGCAAGATCGGGCTGGGCGCCGATATCTACATGTTCGCGCACCGCGATGCCCCGATTTATGGCGCAATTGCGATTTTGATGGCATTAGTGGCAGGATCGTTGGCGGCTTTCCTGTTCCGGAAGGTGTGAGCGGATGACCGATCGCCCGAAGCAGTCGACCGGACGCGTGTTCCTCATCGTGGTGGACGCGACGGCCGAACTGCGCGCGGCGCTGCGCTTCGCCTGCAACCGGGCCAAGAAGACCGACGGCCGCGTGGCCCTGCTCTACGTGCTGGAGCCGGCCGACTTCCAGCAATGGATGGCGGTCGAATCGCTGATCCAGCAGGAGCGCCGCGAGGAGGCCGAGCGGCTGCTGCAGGACCTGTCGGCGCAGGTCAACGAAATCGCCGGCACGATGCCGATGGTCTATGTCCGCGAGGGCGAGCGCGGCGAGCAGATCATGAAGCTGATCGAGGAGGAGCCCAGCATCTCGGTGCTGGTGCTGGGCGCCGGGTCGGGGGCCGAAGGACCGGGTCCGCTGGTCAGCCACCTCGTCGGCAAGATGTCGGGCAAGCTGCGCGTGCCGATCACGGTCGTGCCCGGCCGGCTGAACGACGAACAGATCGATGCGCTGACCTGACGGCGCGCCCGGGAGGAATTGCTTGCGCCTGAATCCGATGGCGACGGTGGTCGAATCCGTCGACCTGTCGCCCAAGGTCAGCGACGAGGTCAAGACCACCACCTGCTACATGTGCGCCTGCCGGTGCGGCATCAAGGTCCATCTGCGCGACGGCGCGGTGCGCTACATCGAGGGCAACCCCGCGCATCCGGTCAACAAGGGCGTGCTGTGCGCCAAAGGCTCCGCCGGCATCATGACGCACTACGCGCCGTCGCGGCTCTCGAAACCGCTGCTGCGCGTCGGGCCGCGCGGGTCGGGCGAATTCCGCGAGATCGAGTGGGAAGAGGCGCTCTCGACCGCCACGCGCTGGCTCGAGCCGATCCGCACCAGCGACCCGCGCAAGCTCGCCCTGTTCACCGGGCGCGACCAGAGCCAGGCGCTGACCGGCTGGTGGGCGAGCCAGTTCGGCACGCCCAACTATGCCGCGCATGGCGGGTTCTGCTCGGTCAACATGGCCGCGGCCGGAATGTACTCGATCGGCGGATCGTTCTGGGAGTTCGGCGAGCCAGACTTCCACGATGCGAAGTACTTCATGATGTTCGGCGTCGCCGAGGATCATGCGTCGAACCCGATCAAGATCGGGCTGGGAAAGCTCAAGGGGCGCGGCGCCAAGTTCGTCTCCGTCAATCCCGTCCGCACCGGCTATTCCGCGATCGCCGACGAATGGATCGGCATCAAACCGGGCACCGATGGGCTGCTGGTCGCCGCGCTGATCCACGAATTGCTGCGCGCGGACCGCGTCGATTTCGACTACCTCGTGCGCTACACCAACGCGCCGTGGCTCGTGATCGACGCGCCCGGGACGCCTCGCGACGGCCTCATCGCGCGCGATGCCGACGGCCATCCGCTGTGCTGGAACTGCGACGGCAACGCGCCGGCGAACGCGCTGCTGGCGGATCTGCGTCCTGCCATCGTCGGCCGCCGCGTCCTGCCGGACGGCAGCGCGGCCGTCCCGGTCTTCGAGCTGATCGCGCGTCGCTACCTCGACCCGCGCTACGCGCCCGACGCGGTCGCCGCGCAAGTCGGCGTTGCGGCCGACACGATCCGCCGGCTGGCGGCCGAACTCGCGCATGCCGCGTTCGATCAGCAGATCGTGCTTGATATTCCCTGGGTCGACTGGGCCGGGCGCCGGCACGACAAGACCGTCGGGCGGCCGGTCTCGTTCCACGCGATGCGCGGCATCTCGGCGCATTCCAACGGGTTCCAGACCTGCCGGCTGATCCATATCCTGCAGATGCTGCTGGGCGCGATCGATTGTCCCGGCGGCTTCCGGCACAAGCCGCCCTATCCCAAGTCCGCGCCGCCGGCGGTCAAGCCGCACGGCAGCGCGCATCACGTCTCGCCCGGGAAGCCGATGCCCGGCCCGCCGCTGGGATTCCCGATGGGCCCGGAGGACCTCCTGGTCGATCCGGACGGTACGGCGAGGCGCATCGACAAGGCCTTTTCCTGGGACGCGCCGATGGCCGCCCACGGCCTGATGCACATGGTGATCCACAACGCCAGCAAGGGCGATCCCTACACGATCGACACGCTGTTCATGTTCATGGCCAACATGAGCTGGAACTCGGCCATGAACACGCCCGGCACGATGGAGATGCTGACCGCGCAGAATGCCGAGACCGGCGAGTACGTCATTCCGCACATCATCTATGCCGATGCGTATCACTCGGAGATGGTCGCCTTCGCGGACCTGATCCTGCCCGACACGACCTATCTCGAGCGGCATGATTGCATCTCGCTGCTCGACCGGCCGATCTGCGACGCGGATGGCGCGGCCGATGCGATTCGCCAGCCTGTCGTCAGGGCGGAGCGCGACGTGCGTCCCTTCCAGGATGTGCTGCTCGAACTGGGCGTGCGGCTGAAGCTGCCGGCGCTGATCAATGCCGATGGCAGCCCGAAGTTCCCCGGCGGCTATCCCGACTACATGGCGAACCACGAGCGCCAGCCCGGTGTCGGCATGCTCGCCGGCTGGCGCGGGGCGGCGGGCGCCCGGCAGGGCACGGGCACGCCCAATCCGAAGCAGCTCGACGCCTACATTGCCAATGGCTGCTTCTGGCGCCAGGAGATCGCGCCGCGCAACCGCTACTACCGATTTGCGAACAAGGGGTATCTTGACTGGGCCGTGTCGATGGGGTTTCTCGCCAAGGCCGACCCGATCGTCATGCAGCTCTACAGCGAGCCGCTGCAGAAATTCCGCCTGGCCGCGCGCGGCCATGGGCCGGTGCAGCCGCCCGATCGCGACCGCAAGCGCATCGAGGCGCATTTCGATCCGATCCCGTTCTGGTATCCGCCGTTCGAGGGCGAGCTCGTCCACGGCGACGAATATCCGATGCACGCGATCACGCAGCGGCCGATGGCGATGTACCATAGCTGGGGATCGCAGAACGCCTGGCTGCGGCAAATCCATGCGCAGAACCGGCTGTTCGTGAACCGCGCCACGGCAACGCGCCTTGGCCTTGTGGACGACGACTGGGCGTGGATCACCAGCCACCACGGCCGCGTCAAGGCCCAGATCAAGCTGGCCGACGGCGTCAATCCGGACACGGTGTGGACGTGGAACGCCATCGGCAAGCGATCGGGCGCCTGGTCGCTCAGCGCGGACGCGCCGGAATCGAAACGCGGGTTCCTGTTGAACCACGTGATATCGGAGCTGCTTCCGCCGCAGCCGGACGGGCATCGCTACGCCAACTCGGATCCGATCACCGGCCAGGCGGCGTGGTACGACCTGCGCGTGCGCATCGAGAAGGCGCGCGAGGAAGAGGCCGGCGAGACCGCGCCGCGCTTCGCCGCGACGAAGCCGCCGCCAAACATGATGGAGCCGCCGGACATCCTGCGCTATGGCGCGGGTTTCCGGCGCTGATGCCGCGATGACCAGCCTGCCCGGCGCCCCGAGCCCGCGAAAGATGGGGCTCGTCATCGACCTCGACATCTGCGTCGGATGTCATGCCTGCGCGGTCAATTGCAAGGAATGGAACACCGGCGGCCATTCGGCGCCGCTGCCGGACCACGACCCCTACGGCGCCGACGCCTGGGGCGTGTGGTTCAACCGCGTCCATTCGTTCGAGGCCGGCGAAGGCGCGGACGGGCGCACCGTCCATTTCCCGAAATCGTGCCTGCATTGCGAACAGCCGGCGTGCGTGACGGTCTGTCCGACCGGCGCATCCTACAAGCGTGCCGAGGACGGCATCGTGCTGGTCAACGCGGACACCTGCATCGGCTGCAAGCTCTGTTCCTGGGCCTGCCCCTACGGCGCGCGCGAGTTCGACCGGGACGAAGGCGTGATGAAGAAATGCACGCTGTGCATCGACCGCATTTACAACGAGAACCTGGAGGAGTCGGCCCGCGTGCCCGCCTGCGTCTCGACCTGCCCCGTCGGCGCGCGGCACTTCGGCGACCTGGGCGATGCTGCGTCGCCAGTGTCGCGCCTGGTCGCGGAGCGTGGCGGCTATGACCTGATGCCCGAGCTCGGCTACCAGCCGGTCAACAAATACCTGCCGCCACGCGCGCCGAAGCGGCACGCAGGCAGCACCGGCTCCCCCGCCCAGCTTAAGCCGGCGGATGAAGACCTGAGCGGCGCCGGCCTGATGCTGCGCTGGGTCGATCGCCTGTTGTCCCGCTAGGCGCCGGTCCGCATGCATCCCGCACCGTCCGTCATCCTGTTCACCGTCCTGTCCGGAACGGGCTACGGCATGCTCTTCCTGCTCGGCTACGGCGCGGCGACGCGCCTGTTGCCGCCGGACATGCGGTTCGGCATTGCCGCCTTCGCCATGGCGATCGTCTTCATCACCGTCGGCCTCCTGGCCTCGCTGTTCCATCTCGGCCATCCCGAGCGCGCTTGGCGTGCCCTGTCGCAGTGGCGGTCGTCCTGGCTGTCGCGCGAAGGCCTGCTCGCGGTGGCGACCTACCTGCCGACCGCGCCCTTCGCGATCGCCTGGTCGTTCTTCGGCTTGAACGCCGGCATCCCGGCGGTCAGCGGTGCGATCGCAGGGCTGCTGGCCGCGGCGACCGTGTTTGCTACCAGCAAGATCTACGCGACGCTGAAGCCGATCCAGCAATGGCACAATAGTTGGGTAACGCCCGGCTATCTCGTGATCGCGCTGATGTCCGGCGCACTATGGCTGAACGTGCTGCTGCAATGGCGCGGGCTTTCGCGCCCCACGATCGCGTTCATCGCCGCCGGCGCGGCGGCGGTCGGGCTGGCGATCAAGATCTGCTATTGGCGTTCGATCGACACGACACCCGCGCGCTCGACGCCGGAATCCGCCACCGGTCTCGGCGCCATCGGCCGCGTCCGCCTGCTGGAATCGCCGCATACCCAGGACAACTATCTGCTGCGCGAGATGGGCTACCGGGTCGCCCGCAAGCATTCGTGGCGCCTGCGCCGGATCGCGCTGTCCTTCGGCTTTTTTGTGCCCTGCGTGCTGGCCGGGCTGACCGCGGCTTTCACCGGCAAGCTGGCTACCTGGACGGCGCTGGCAGCAGCCCTGTCGGCGGGACTCGGAATCCTGGTCGAGCGCTGGCTGTTCTTTGCGGAAGCCCGCCACACGGTCACGCTGTACTATGGGCACAGAAATTCATAATCAAACTGTACTTTTCACGGAAATCTGACTAGCGTTCCAGTAGATGTTGCCGGAGCCTGCCTTGCGCCCTGGCAGGGACATGAATCGGGATGGGACGATGACGCGACGCTCGCACCTGATGCTGTTGATGTGCTCGGTCGGCCTCGTGATCGCTTCGCCCAGCGAAGCCCAGAACGGACCGACCGCCCTCGCCCTCTCCTGCGCCGCGTGCCACGGAACCGACGGCAAAAGCCCGGGGGCGATTCCCATCCTGGCCGGACGCCCGGCAAAGGAGCTAAAGGAGGCGTTGACCGGGTTCAAGGCCGGCACGCGTCCGGCAACCGTGATGAACCGCCTCGCGAAAGGCTACACCGATCAGGAAATCGATGCCCTGGCGGACTACTTCTCCCGGCGCAAGTAAGGGGGCCGCACCATGACCCGCATCACGCGCAGAAGCTTCACCGCCATGGCCGGCGCTGCCGCCGGCGCCAGCCTGGCCATGCCGGGCATCGCCTTCGGCGCCGGCGCGCGGATCGCCGTCATCGGCGGCGGCTTTGGCGGCGCAACGGCGGCACGCTACCTGAAGCGCCTCGATCCGAATCTCAATGTCACCCTGATCGAGCCTTCCGCGAAGTTCATCACCTGCCCCTTCTCGAACCTGGTCCTCGGCGGGCTGAAGACCATGGACGACATCACCCATGGCTATGACGGGTTGACGAACGGGGGAGTGCGGGTCATCCGCGCATCGGCCCAGGGGATCGACCCTTCCGCCAAGCGCCTGTCGTTGTCCACGGGCACCGCGGTGCCTTACGACAAATTGGTCTTGTCACCGGGCATCGACCTGAACTTCGGCGCCCTGCCCGGCTATGACCAGGCAGCCGCGGAAAAGGTGCCGCACGCGTGGAAGGCGGGTGCGCAGACGCTGCTACTGAAGCGCCAGCTCGAAGCGATGGCGGATGGCGGCACGGTCATCATCGTGTGCCCCGACAATCCCTATCGCTGCCCGCCCGGTCCCTACGAGCGCGCGAGCATGATCGCGCACTACTTGAAGACCAAGAAGCCGAAGTCGAAGATCCTGATCCTCGACGCCAAGGAGAGCTTCTCCAAGCAGGCCCTGTTCCAGGAAGGCTGGCAGGCGGTCTACGGCAGCATGATCGAATGGCTGCCGGGCAAGGCCGGCGGCAAGGTAACGGCTGTAGACGCCAAGGCGATGACGGTGAAGACCGAATTCGGCGACCAGAAGGGCGCGGTGATCAACGTGATCCCGCCCCAGACGGCCGGCGAGGTTGCGCGCGCCGCGGGCTTTGCCGAACCGTCGGGCTGGTGCACCGTCGACGTCAACACGTTCCAGTCGAAGGCGAATGCCGATACCTACATCGTGGGCGATGCCGCGATCGCGGGCCAGATGCCGAAATCGGGCTTCTCGGCCAATAGCCAAGCAAAGGTGGTGGCGCTGGCGATCGTGGACGGGCTGAACGGCCGCAAGCCGACGCCGCCGGCTTTCGCCAACACCTGCTACAGCCTGGTCGCGCCGAAATACGGAATCTCCGTCGCCAATGTCTACCGCGTCACGGAGCAGGGCCTGGTCAGCGTCGAGGGCGGTGTCAGCCCGATCGGCCAGCCGGCGCAGTTCCGCAGCCAGGAAGCCACGTACGGCCAGGGCTGGTACGACTCGATCACCATGGACATGTTCGGCTGACCTGAAGCCGCAGCGGCGCTCATGCGGGATGGGCCGGCGTCGCGGACCGGGACGCCGCCGCGGATGCCGCGCAGCGGCCACAGATGCCGTGCACTTCGACCGTCTGGTCGTGGACCACGAAGCCGCGCTGGCTTGCCTGCTGCGCGATGGCGTCGGTGATCGACTGATCCTCCAGCTCGGTGACGATGCCGCATTTACGGCATATCAGATACTGGGCGGCATGCGGCCGGCTGGGATCGACGCAGCCGACGAACGCATTCATCGATTCGATCCGGTGGATCAGCCGCTGCTCGATCAGGAACTCCAGCGCGCGATACACCGTGGGCGGCGCGGCGGAGCGCCCGTCCTCGGTCCGCAGCCAGTCGAGGATCGCGTACGCCCCGACCGGCCCGTGCGATTTCCAGACCAGCTGCAGCACCCGGCGCCGCAACGGGGTCAGGCGGACGCCCCGGCGCTGGCAAATCTCGCCCGCCAGGGCCACGGCCTGTTCGATGCAATGCTGGTGGTCGTGGTCGGCGCCGGCAGGGCCTGGAGCGATGCTGGACATGGTTGAATACCTGACAATCGCGAGCGATATATCATAACATAGGTTCGGGCGCCGGCCGCGCCAATCGAGCCCGCAAACCGCCGCGCCTGGAGGCGACATGCCGCGCACCGGCCTTGCCCTGCCCGTATCCGCCGCCACGATTCAGGACATGCTCGCCGATCTCGTGTTTAACGAAGCAGGGCTGGTTCCCGCAATCGCGCAGCAGCACGACACGGGCGAGGTGCTGATGATGGCCTGGATGAACCGGGAATCGATCGCCGAAACCCTGACCACCGGTAGAGTATGCTATTGGTCCCGCTCCAGAAAATCCCTGTGGCGCAAGGGCGAGACGTCCGGCCACACGCAGCATCTGGTCGATTTCATCATCGATTGCGACGGAGACACGCTCTTGCTCAAAGTCAATCAGACCGGCCCGGCATGCCATACGGGCGAACGCACCTGCTTCTTTCGCGGCCCACATGGGAAAGGCGGCGGCCTAGCCGGAAACACGGCGACAAAACTTTGATCTGGATCAATGTCGGGCCCTGGCAAGATCAATAGAAATGGATCGTCTCATACCCTTCCCTATATTCGATTGGCCGGGGCCGTCAAAAGCCCCGGCCGATTTTTTTGCGCGGTCGGCCGCGTTGCTGCGGGTGCTTAGGACGGTCTTGCTGGCCGCGGGACTGGCATTGGTCGGCGGGATCGGCACCTGCCGCGCGGATGCCGAGACGGAACATTCAACCCGCGAGCCGATCTACCGCCCCACACGGCCGGCGAACACCAAGGAATTCCTGGAGCGCTGCAAGGAGGATTCGCTGTACTGCGACGAGCAGTTCGCGCTCTATGTCCAGCGCTACGCCGCCGTGCGGATCGAGGAGCTCGCGCGCCAGGAGGAATACCGCAAGATGCGGGAGAACCTGCGCGACCCTACGGCCTTCGACGGCATCTGCCTGCCGCGCGACCGCCTGTTCAGCGACGGACTGCCGCCCGAGATCGCGCGCAACTTCCGCCGTTGGGCGGACAAGCATCCGGAGACCTACGGCGCGCGCGTGCCTGTCGGCATCAAGGCCGCGATGCAGGCCTTGTATCCCTGCTCGTAAGGCCGGCTGCGGTCAGTCGCGGAGCATGCCCGCTACGAAGCCGTCGGGATCCTTCATAAATTCGCGCATCAGCAGGTAGTGGCTGGTTTCGCGGAAGCCGATCCGGCCAATGCCGCCCTCTTCTTCCAGCCTCAGCAGATCGGCGCGCGGATAGGCCATCAGCATCGGCGAATGGGTCGCCATGATGACCTGGCAGTTCTTGCTTTCGAGCTCCTTGAGCACCCGAAGGAACACGAACTGGCGGCTTGGTGACAGCGCCGCTTCGGGCTCGTCGAGGATATAGAGACTGTCCGCACCGAAGCGGTTCTCGAACAGCGCGAGGAACGCCTCGCCATGCGACCGCGCGTGCAGCGACCCGCCACCATAAGCCGCATAGGCCCGCGGTGGCGGACTTTCGCGCGCGATCTCGTCGATGTAGCTGGCGAAGTTGAAGAAGCTCTCCGCCCGCATGAAGAAGCCGCGGCTCACCTTGGGAAGCCAGGACAGGCGCAGGAACGGCGCGAGTGCAGCCTGGCGCTCATTGCCGAACCGATTGTCGACACTACCGCCCGCCAGGTTGAACCCGCACTGCGACGCGATGCCCTCCAGGAGCGTGCTCTTCCCCGTGCCATTCTCGCCGACGATGATCGTGACCTGCCTGTCGAACGCGATGTCCAGCGTGCGCCGGCGAACGAACGGCACCGAGAATGGAAACGCGGCGTTATCGCTATTTCCGGCAATGTCCTCACGCAGCGAAATGCGCTTCAAGAATGGAGCTTTGGAGTGCTTGGCAAGGCGACGTGTCACTTGCCTATTTCCTCGTCGTCCTCTTCGAACTCTGGCGCCCCTTCTTGGCGCTGCGGCCGGATCGCGAGCCAAACAGACTTGTGCGGGTCGACTCCATTCCAAGCAAGATACATTCGCCGACACACCGAGTAGCTTTCCCAAGTGCCAATGCCTCCAGCCGATGCATCGGCAATTCGGTAAGCAACGCCGTCCTCAATTTGGAACCGCTCCGCGGTATCACGTAGTAGATTCCTAGCGTCTTGTTCTTGCTGTCGGTCCGCACAAGCAACGCATTCTCAAGGATCGGCATCCGCAATCCCCAACATCCGGCGTTTCCATGGACCTACGGTAGCCAGCATGTCTGGCTAGCTAGGGCTGCTAGAACTTCTCCACCCATGGCCGCAGGTCCAGCTCCTGGGTCCAGGCGCTGCGCGGTTGCAGGTGGAGCTGCCAGTAGGCCTCGGCGATCGCGGCGGGATCGAGGGCGGAGTCCGCGCCGTGCGACGCCTGGTAGTCGCGATGGCGCTCCGAGGCGATATGCCCATCGACGATCACGTGCGCGACATGGATGCCGCGCGGTCCCAGGTCGCGCGCCAGGCTCTGGGAGAGAGCGCGCAGTCCGAACTTGCCGATGGCGAAGCCGGCGAAGTTTGCACCGCCGCGCAGGCTGGCCGTCGCGCCGGTGAACAGGATGGTGCCGCTGCCTTTGGCAACCATGCGGCGCCCCGCCTGCTGGCCGACATGGAGCCCGCCAAGGCAGCCGACACGCCAGGCCTTTTCCACCAGGGCGGGATCGAGGTCCAGGACGGAACCCCGGACCATGCCGCTGGCATTGTAGACCACGAGCGAAGGGTCGCCGAGATCGCTCGCGACGGATTGGAACAGCGATGCGACCGACGGCCCGTCCGATGCATCGCAGGCGTAAGGCCGCAAGGTCGCGCCGGTTTCGCCTTCGATCAGCCGGTCCAATTTCTGCCGATCGCGGCCGGCCACGGCGACAGCGAATCCGCCGGCGGCAAATCGCCGCGCCAGCGCAAGCCCCAGCCCCGGCCCTACGCCGACGACGACCGCTACCTTTGCACTGGCCATGATGCCACCTAGCGCCGCGCGTATTGTGCCGCGCCGAACAGCACTTCCTTGGCCTTGGCATCCATCGGCCCGGTGCGGCGCTTCTCGGCGAGCAGCTCGAGCCCCTTCTTGACGGCCGGGCGCGCATCGATCGCCTGGAACCAGCGCTTCACGTTCGGGAAATCCTCGAGCTTCTGGCCCTGCCGCTCATAGGGCCTGATCCACGGAAAAACCGCCATGTCGGCGATGGAATACGCGCCGGCAAGATAGGGCGCCTCTCCGAGACGCCGGTCGAGCACGCCGTAGAGCCGCTTGGCCTCGTTGGTGTAGCGGTTGACCGCGTAATCCAGCTTCTCCGGCGCGTATTGCCGAAAATGATGGGCCTGGCCGAGCATCGGCCCGATGCCGCCCATCTGGAACATCAGCCATTGGATCACGTCGTAGCGGCCGCGAAGGTCCTTGGGCATGAAGCGGCCGCTGGTTTCGGCAAGGTACATCAGGATCGCACCGGACTCGAAGATCGCCAGCGGCTTGCCGTCCGGCGCGTCGTGATCGACGATCGCGGGCATCTTGTTGTTGGGGCTGATCTTCAGGAACTCCGGCTTGAACTGGTCGCCGGCCTGGATATCGATCG
>JADLEG010000127.1 GCA_020846275.1 Alphaproteobacteria bacterium | reverse complement strand
GCGCGGATGTCCATCGAAAGAGGTCGCGTCATCCAGGCTGGCCTCCTTCACCAGCCTGCATCTTGAATCAGAATTCCCGACCATTGGGAATCCCCTTTTGATTCAGTCTGATCAAAAAGTGCTCTAGGCTCGGCCCGAATCAGCGCGTTTACGTTTTCGTCATCCGCCTGCCATGCGGGCGTAGCCCAACCGGGTTACGCTCGCGGTCATGATGGCATCGGTGGACAGCGCCATGGCGCGCAATCTGGCGAAGGTGGCGAGCGAGCTGCGCGAGCTCGTCACCCAGCCGCCCTATCTTGCCGACCGAGCCCCCTACGCGGCGGGACGCCTGCTGGCGGCGGCCGACCGGCTGGACAGCCTGGCCGAGCGCGCGCTCAATTCTCCGGCGCCGACGGGCCCGGGGGGCTGAGGCTGGGCGCCACGCCGAGGAACCCGTCGATCTGCTGCCAGACCAGGGCCCGAACCGAATCGCGCTCGCGCAGCAATTCATGCGCGGCGTCGGTGAACTCGATATGCGTGGCGTTGGGCAGTTCCTTCGACAGGTGCCGCGCGGCCTCGATCGACACCACCCGGTCGACGGCCGCCGCCAGCACCAGGATCGGCACGCGGATGTCGCGGCAATAGCCCGGGCGCTCGGTGGTCGCGATCGAGTGCTGCGCCGCGCGCAGCCAGCCGAAGGTGGGGCCGCCGATCGACAGTTCCGGATTGCGCCCGATCCAGGCATGCGGCTCGAGGAACCGCGCAGGGTCGCTCGTCAGGCGATTGCCCTCGAACCGCACCCGCCGGCGGTCGTAGTCGCGCGCGCCGAACACGTAAGCGCGCGACAAGCCCAGCGCGCAAGCGCCGCCGACGATCGCCCGCGCCAGCCATCGCGGCAGGCGCCCATAGTTGATGTCGATCATCGGCGAGCTGAACAGCAGCACGTCGAAGGCGCGCGGATGGTCCTTCAGGTAGCGCAGCAGCAGGTGCGCGCCGAGCGAATGCCCGATCGCCAGGCGCGGCCGCGCCCCGTCGCGCGGCGGCAGCACGGTGTCGACCATGCGGCCGAGGTCGATCAGGTAGCGCGCGAAATCCGGCACGTGCACCTTGTCGTGGTTGCGCAGCGCGCGCGTCGACAGGCCCTGGCCCGACCATTCCATGACGTAGACGTCGAAGCCGCGCGCCAGCAGGTCGGCGGCGGTCTCGTGGTATTTCTCGATGAACTCGCCGAAGCCCGGCAGGACCAGCGCGGTGCCGATGCCGGGCGAGCGGAGCGCGCGCCAGTGCATGTACCGGATCGTCCCGCCCGCAGGCGAAGTCAGGCGCTGCGCGTGGCCGCCCGGCGGCGATAGCGGGATCGCCGTCGTCTCGGGCCGCGCCGCGACCTTGCGCGCCGCGGTCAGCGGTTCAACTCCCGCATCGCCGCGTCGAGCCCGCCCAAGGTCAGCGGATGCATTCGCCCGGCAGTCGCGGCGCGCACCATGCCGATCGAGCGGTGATACGGCCATTCCGCCTCGGGCTGCGGATTGAGCCAGGCGGCGTGCGGATAGGTCGTGAACAGCCTGGACAGCCAGGTCTCGCCCGATTCCTCGTTGAAGTGCTCGACGCTGCCCCCGGGCTGCGCGATCTCGTAGGGACTCATCGTCGCATCGCCCACAACAATCAGCTTCCAGTCCGACGGATAGGTGTGCAGCACCTGCCAGGTCGGCGTGGTCTCGTCGTGCCGGCGCCGGTTGTCGCGCCACAGGCGCTCGTACGGGCAGTTGTGGAAATAGTAGGTCTCCAGGTGCTTGAACTCGCTGCGCGCCGCCGAGAACAATTCGGCGCAGGCCTTCACATGCTCGTCCATCGATCCGCCGATGTCGAGCAGCAGCAGCACCTTCACGGTGTTGTGCCGCTCCGGCACCATCTTGAGGTCGAGGTAGCCGCCGTTATGCGCCGTCGAGCGGATCGTGTCGGGCAGGTCGAGCTCGGTCGCCGCGCCCTCGCGCGCGAAGCGCCGGAGGCGCCGGAGTGCGACCTTGATGTTGCGCGTGCCGATCTCGACGTCGTCGTCCAGGTTCCGAAACTCGCGCTTGTCCCACACCTTGACGGCGCGGAAGTTGCGGTTGCCTTCCTGGCCGATGCGGATGCCCTCGGGATTGTAGCCGTAGGCGCCGAAAGGCGAGGTGCCGGCCGTGCCGATCCACTTGCTGCCCCCCTGGTGCCGGCCCTTCTGCTCCTCCAGCCGCTGGCGCAGCGTCTCCATCAGCTTGTCCCAGCCGCCCAGCGCCTGGACCTGCTTCTTCTCCTCCTCGGTCAGGAACCGCTCGGCCAGCTTGCGCAGCCATTCCTCGGGAACGCCGACCTGCGTGATGTCCACGCCTTCGAGCCCCTCGAAGCACTTGGCGAACACGCGGTCAAACTTGTCCAGGTTGCGCTCGTCCTTCACCAGGGCGGAGCGGCTGAGGTAGTAGAACTCCTCCACGTCGTAGCTGGCGCATCCCGCCCGCATCGCCGCCATCAGCGACAGGTACTCGGTCAGCGAGACCGGAACCCGCGCGTCCTTCAAGGCCAGGAAGAAGGCGGTGAACATCAGGCGCCAACGGGCACGAGCGCGAATTGCGCCAGGGCGGAGACCGCCTTGTGATCAAAGGTCCGGGTCAGGTCGCAACCCCGCCGTTCGTTGGTCAGCGCGATCATGCAGTCGGCGAAATCAGCATCCGAATTGCGGTAGCGCTCCAGCGCAATCTCCGCGAGGTCTTCGTTCTCGACGGTCAGGCTATCGGCATGCAGGATATTGTCGAGAACCCCGGCTACCTGGTCACGCTCGATCCGATACACCCGGCTCAATACCCAGACGAATTCGCAGAGCACGACGCGATTGACGAATCCGGGCGATTGCACCGTGCACTCGGACTGCAGGCACCGTCGCGCAGCCTCGAGCTGGACCACGTCGTCCTTCACGAAGAACCGCACCAGGACATTGGTATCGATGCCGATCACTTTGCGCTCTTGCCCCGCACGCTCCTGCGAAACTGCTCGCCTGCCTCCTCGGCGGTCGCCTCGTTCATCTCCTCGACGGTCGCCGTTCGATCCGATTTCAGCATGCCGGCCAATGCCTCGATCTGCACGTTCTTTGCGACCATCCGCACCGAGCCGTTGGGTTCCTTGACGAAGATCACGCGATCGCCCGGTCGAAGCTTCATATGCCTTCGAATCTCCTGCGGAATGGTCGTCTGGCCCTTTGCCGTGACGGTCGATTGGGACATGGAATTCCTCCGCGTCCTTACCTTCTAGTATATTCCTTACTTTTCGTCAATCGCCTTACAAGCCCGCACATGCTCTTCCTGCTCGGCGGTCTCGATCGATCCCGGCCGCGCGGTGCGCACCGCGGCGATGGCCTGGTCCGGCGCCATGCCGAGTTCGACCAGCAGGCGCGCCGCGATCATGCCCGTGCGCCCCAGGCCGGCGCGGCAGTGCACGATGATCTTACCGCCGCTTCGCAACGTCTTGCGCAGGACGGGGCCGGACTTGGCCCAGAGCTGCTCGAATGCCTGGTCGGGCTCCCCCATGTCGGGGACCGGAAGGTGATGCCAGGCAAGCCCCGCCGATGCGACCATCTTGCCGAGGTCCTTGCTGCCGAGGAACATGAGCTCGCGCTGCTCGACCAGAGTCACCAGCGCGGTCACGCGCCAGAAGCGGAAATCCTGCAGCTCGTGAAGCTGCGGGAAGGCGCTGAGGCCGATCGTGCCACCGCCCGGCGTCTTGACGACATGCGGCACCACGGCGGTGCTTCCCTTCCGGTCAGCTGCCGCGCTGGCGTCGCGCCAGGAACGCCAGCCGCTCGAACAATTGCAGGTCCTGCTCGCTTTTCAGCAGCGCGCCGTGCAGCGGCGGAATCACCTTGTCCGGGTCCTTGGCGCGCAGCGCCTCGGGCGGCAGGTCCTCGACCATCAAGAGCTTGATCCAGTCCAGCAGCTCGGATGTGGACGGCTTCTTCTTCAATCCAGGCACGTCGCGCAGGTCGTAGAATACGTTGAGCGCGTCGCGCACCAGGTCCTTGCGGATGTCCGGATAGTGCACGTCGACGATGCGTTTCATCGTATCGCGGTCGGGAAACTGGATGTAGTGGAAGAAGCAGCGCCGCAGGAAGGCGTCGGGCAATTCCTTCTCGTTGTTCGAGGTGATGACCACGATCGGGCGCTGCCGGGCGACGATGGTCTCGCGTGTCTCGTGGACGTGGAACTCCATGCGGTCGAGCTCCAGCAGCAGGTCGTTGGGGAACTCGATGTCCGCCTTGTCGATCTCGTCGATCAGCAGGACCGGCGCGTCGTCGGCTGCAAAGGCCTCCCACAGCTTGCCGCGCATGATGTAGTTGCGGATGTCGTGGACCTTCTCCTCGCCAAGCTGGGAATCGCGCAGCCGGCTGACCGCATCGTACTCGTAGAGCCCGTGCTGCGCCTTGGTGGTCGACTTGACGTGCCACTCGATCAGGTTCTTGCCGATCGACCGCGCAATCTCGCGCGCCAGCACGGTCTTGCCGGTGCCGGGCTCGCCCTTCACCAGCAAGGGCCGCTGCAGCGCGATCGCCGCGTTCACCGCCACCATCAGGTCCTTGGTGGCGACGTAGGAGTCCGTGCCCGCGAACCGGGCCGACCCGGATTTCATCGAACCATTGTCCTTCATGCGTCGGCACGCGGCTCCGTGACGCCGATCATCGTGTCGCGCGTCACGATGGCGGCGAGTTTCTCCTCGCTCCAGCCCTCGGTGCCGGCCGGGCGCATCGGCAGCACGAGGTAGCGCATGTCCGCCGTGGAATCGTGCACCCGCACCTCGACGTCGTCGGGCAGCACGGTGCCGAACTCGGCCAGCACGGCGCGCGGTTCGCTGACGGCGCGGCTGCGATAGGGGCGGCTCTTGTACCAGTCCGGCGGCAGGCCCAGCACGTTGCGCGGGTAGCACGAGCAGAGCGTGCAGACGATCATGTTGTGGAGCTTCGGCTTGTTCTCCACAACGATCAGGCGCAGCGGCGCCACCGTGATGTCCAGCAGTTCCTCGGCCGCGGCGCTGCCATCCTTCAGCAGACGCGCCTTGTAGGCCGGATCGACCCAGGCCCGCGCCACCATGCGCGCGCCCAGCGCGGGGCTGCGCGAGTCCATGCGCTCGATCTGCTCGCGGAACTCGTCGGCGGTGATCACGCCCTTCTCGACCAGCAACTGGCGCATCGCCTCGGCCATCAGAGCGTACTCGCCGCCGCCCTTCTCCTCGACCGGCGCGTGCGGCTGATCGTCGCCGTGGTCGTGATCGTGGTGGTCATGACCCTGGGTGTGCGGATCGGCCATCGGCCTGTCTCCCTATGCCCGTTCCAGCCAATGCTGGTAGATCTCGATCTCGACCGTGTCGCCGCCGGGGCCGCGATAGGCGGGCCACAGTTCGCTCTGGCGGAAGCGCACGCGGTAGAGCGGCCGCGCCGGTTCGCCGGACAGGCCATAGGCGAGCTGCTCGGGATTGCCGAACTCGCCGCAGACCCGCTCGACCTCGCCGACATGGCCGCGGCAGTACCAGGGCGCGCGCACGTGGCCGGGCGGATAGGCGGCGCGCACGCGCACACGCTCACCCGGATTGAATTCCGGCGTCACGTCTCCCCCGCCGCCCGCAATTTCGCCATGCGCGCGTCGAGCTCGGCTTTCGTGACCACCCCGCGTTCCTGCATCATGGTCGCGATCGAGTGCATCCAACGCTCGTAGTAGCCCATGCGGTCATAGGCGTCGGGCGGCAGGGATTCGATGCCGCGCCGAAGCATGTCGGTATTCATCAGCCGGCGCTTCTTGTCCGACAGCAGCACCATCATGGCGTCCACGCGCTTTTCCCAGGCGGCGTAATCGTGCTCGGCCTTCTCCACCTTGCCGGCGGGCAGGCCGCCCATGTCGTGGTGCGGGCGCTTGGGCATCGCTCAAGCCGCCTTGGCCGTGGCCGCCAGCGCCGCCTCGATGGCGCTGAGCGCCGCGTCCAGCTTGTCGGCGTCTGGACCGCCGGCCTGGGCCATGTCGGGCCGGCCGCCGCCGCCCTTGCCGCCCACCGCCGCCGCGCCGATGCGCACCAGGTCGACGGCGCTGACGCGCTTGGACAGGTCCTCGGTGACGGCGACCACCAGCGAGGCCTTGCCGTCGCCGTTCGCCGCCAGTGCGACGACGCCGCTGCCCAGCTTCTGCTTCAGCTCGTCGGCCATGCCCTTCAGCTCCTTGGCCGGCACGTCGCCCAGCGCGCGTGCCAAGTAGGCGATGCCCGCGACCTGCCGCGCGGCCGGCTCGGCTGCCGCTCCGCCGCCGCCGGTGGCGAGCTGGCGACGCGCATTGGCGAGCTCGCGCTCAAGGCGCTTGCGGTCCTCCACCAAGGCCGCGACGCGCGCGGGCAGCTCCGCCGGCGACGCCTTCAACTCCGCCGCGACCTGGCCCAGTACCTGCTCTTCGGCATTGACATGCTGGAGCGCCGCCTCGCCGGCGAGCGCCTCGATCCGGCGCACCCCGGCGGCTACGGCCGATTCCGACACGATCTTGAACAGGCCGATATCGCCCGTGCGCCGGACATGCGTGCCGCCGCACAGCTCGGTCGAGTAGAACTTGCCAGCTTCCTCCTCGTGGAAGGGGTCGCCCATCGACACGACGCGCACCTCGTCGCCGTATTTCTCGCCGAACAGCGCCAGCGCGCCCTTCTGCACAGCCTGGTCGGGCGTCATCAGGACGGTCTCCACCGCACCGTTGCCGCGGATGCGCGCATTCACGTCGGCCTCCACGGCCCGGATCTCCTCGGCGGTCAGCGCCTTGGGATGCGAGATGTCGAAGCGCAGCCGGTCCGGCGCCACCAGCGAGCCCTTCTGCGTCACGTGGTCGCCGAGCCGGCGCCGCAGCGCCTGGTGCAGCAGGTGAGTGACCGAGTGGTTGGCGCGCAGCCGCGTGCGCCGCGCGCCGTCGACGACGAGTTCGACCGCGTCGCCGGTCTGCAGCGTGCCGGACGCGACCCTGCCCAGGTGCACATGCAGGTCGCCCAGCTTCTTCAGCGTGTCCGTGACCTCGACCACCGCGCCGCCGGCCGACTTGATGCGGCCCGCGTCGCCCATCTGGCCGCCGGACTCGCCGTAGAACGGCGTCTGGTTGACCAGCACCGCGACCGGCGTGCCGGCGCCGGCGCTGTCCACCGGCTTGCCGTCCACCACGAGCGCGACGACCTTGCCCTCGGCCGTCTCGGTGTCGTAGCCCAGGAACTCGGTGGCGCCGAGCTTCTCGCGCAACTCGAACCACACGCGCTCGGTCGCCGCCTCGCCCGAGCCCGCCCATTTCCGGCGCGCCTCGGCGCGCTGGCGTTCCATCGCGGCGTCGAAGCCGGCATTGTCGACCGGCCGCCCCTGCCCCTTCAGCACGTCCTGCGTCAGGTCGAGCGGGAAGCCGTAGGTGTCGTAGAGCTTGAACGCCACCTCGCCGGGCAGCGGCGCCTTGGCGGGCAGCTTCGCCGTCTCTTCCGCCAGCAGCTTCAATCCGCGGTCGAGCGTCTGCTTGAAGCGCGTCTCCTCGAGCTTCAGCGTTTCGACGATCAAGGGCTGCGCGCGGCCAAGCTCGGGATAGGCCGCCCCCATCTGGCCGACCAGCGCCGGCACCAGCTTCCACATCAAGGGCTCGGTCGCGCCCAGCATATGGGCATGGCGCATCGCGCGGCGCATGATCCGGCGCAGCACGTAGCCGCGGCCCTCGTTCGCCGGCAGCACGCCGTCGGCGATCAGGAAGCTCGACGCGCGCAGGTGGTCGGCGATCACGCGGTGCGAGATGCGGTGCGGGCCGTCGGGATCGGTGTGGCTCGCCTGCGCCGACGCCTCGATCAGCGCGCGCATCAGGTCGATGTCGTAGTTGTCGTGCTTGCCCTGCAGCACGGCGGTGATGCGCTCGAGCCCCATGCCGGTATCGATCGACGGCTTGGGCAGGCTGACGCGCTGCTCCCTGGTCACCTGCTCGAACTGCATGAAGACCAGGTTCCATATCTCGATGAAGCGGTCGCCGTCGGCGTCCGGGCTGCCGGGCGGGCCGCCGGGTATCTTGTCGCCGTGGTCGAAGAAGATCTCCGAGCACGGGCCGCACGGGCCGGTGTCGCCCATCGCCCAGAAATTGTCGGAGGTCGGGATGCGGATGATCCTCGAGTCCGGGAAGCCGGTCAGCTTCTTCCATATCCGCGCCGCGTCGTCGTCCTCGGAGAAGACGGTGACCAGCAGCCGGTCCTTCGCCAGCCCGTACTCCTTGGTGATCAGGTTCCAGGCCAGTTCGATCGCCAGTTCCTTGAAATAGTCACCGAAGGAGAAATTGCCGAGCATCTCGAAGAAGGTGTGGTGCCGCGCGGTGTGGCCGACATTCTCCAGGTCGTTGTGCTTGCCGCCCGCGCGCACGCATTTCTGCGCGGTGGTCGCGCGGGTATAGGGACGCTTCTCCTGGCCGGTGAACACGTTCTTGAACTGCACCATGCCGGAGTTGGCGAACATGAGGGTCGGGTCGTTGCGCGGCACGAGCGGGCTCGAAGCCACCACCTCATGGCCGTGACGCTTGAAATAATTGAGGAAAACCGAGCGGATATCGTTCGCGGTCGCCATGGCTGTCATATGGGCACGCGGCCCCGGCCGGGTAAGGCCGCCGCCTGCCCTCGCTCCCTGAAATTCGTGGTCCCAAGGGGTTTTACCGTCGCCGGGCTTGGCGAGTCCAGCATCGGCGCCGCAGCCGGCGCGGAATGCCGTTCACCTGCCCGCGGCAAGCCGGCGCCTGCCGGCTATGGGGCGGAAAGCGGCGGATAAAGGAGCCGCGCCCTGCTTATGGCTATCGCGTGGCCGGGGCGATGGCGCGGGCGGGCTCGGTGCTGTCGGCCGGGGCGGCGATGGCGGCGATGGCGATGACCCCGCCCAGCGCCGCGGCAATGATGGCCACGACAAACCAGACCGAATCCGAACGTGGAGAGGTATCCATAATCCCCTTCCTGAGCCCACCCCCGGTTGATGGAATAGTCCGACCCTGCCCCTGGCAGACCTCACGCGCGAATCCCTTTTTTCTGCGCCAGCCGCACCCCTGCGGGCCGGCGCCTCGGGACAGCGCCTGTGGACTAGATGCCCTCTACCAGAATCGCCCTGCCGTTGGAAGCCTTTAGTCGCAGGGGCAGGATTTTCTGGTATTCCGGTGAATCGTAGAAGCGGCGCGCGGACGCCACGTCCGCGAATTCAATCACCACGACGCGGCCCGGGTTCCACCCGCCTTCGAGGGATTCGGTGCGTCCGCCGCGCACCACGAATTTGCCACCGTATTGCTGGATCACGCCTAGCGTGTGCTTGCGGTACTCGTCGTAGGTGGCGGTGTCGTGGATGTTGCCGATATCGGCGATCAGATAGGCGGCCATGGCGCTCCCCGGCGGTTGCGGCGCGCAAGCAAAGCATCAATGCCGGTGCCGACCAAGCACGAAAACGCTGCGTCGTTCTTGGACCCTTCCGCGCGCTGCGATCCGTCCCGTCAACCGCTTACCTTGAGAGCCGCGCGCCACGATAGCCACGTGCCGGTGCCGGTCCGGAGAGCGGGACGCCGATGGGGAAGCCTGGAAAAAAAGTCGGCGCGTCACGCCGAGCCGGCAGCCATGGGTGGCATGGCTGCCCGCGGACGGGACGCGCCTTCGAAGGCTGGAACAGGGTTAGTGCAGCACCGCCGCCGTCTTCAGCCCGGGGCCGGGCTCCTCCACCCGGCCGGGGTTTCCCACGAGGCGATGCGGTTGGCGGCGATTACTCGCCGTCGCCGTCGGCGGCGTTCCCGCCGCTCGTCGTCATCGCGTTGGCGACCAGCCCGGCATTGGCGCGGATCGCCGCTTCGATCTTGTCGGCGATCTCCGGGTTCTGGCGCAGGAACGTCTTGGCGTTCTCGCGGCCCTGGCCGATGCGCTGGCCGTCATAGGAGATCCAGGCGCCCGACTTCTCCACGATGCCGGCCTGCACGCCGAGGTCGATCAACTCGCCGGTCTTGGAGATGCCTTCGCCGTACATGATGTCGAAGTCGACGACGCGGAACGGCGCCGCCATCTTGTTCTTCACCACCTTGACGCGGGTCTGGTTGCCGACCACCTCGTCCTTCTCCTTGATCGCGCCGATGCGGCGGATGTCGAGACGGACCGAGGCGTAGAATTTCAGCGCGTTGCCGCCCGTCGTGGTCTCGGGGTTGCCGAACATCACGCCGATCTTCATGCGGATCTGGTTGATGAAGATCACCATGGTGTGCGACTTCGCGATCGAGCCGGTGAGCTTGCGCAGGGCCTGGCTCATGAGGCGCGCATGCAGCCCCATGTGGTTGTCGCCCATCTCGCCCTCGAGCTCGGCGCGCGGCACCAGGGCCGCGACGCTGTCCACAACCAGCACGTCGATCGCCCCGGAGCGCACCAGCGTGTCGGCGATCTCGAGCGCCTGCTCGCCGGCGTCGGGCTGCGAGATCAGCAATTCGTCGACGTCCACGCCCAGCTTGCGAGCGTAGCCGGGATCGAGCGCGTGCTCGGCGTCGACGAAGGCGCAGGTGCCGCCGGCCTTCTGGGCGGCCGCGATCGCATGCAGCGCCAGCGTGGTCTTGCCCGAGCTTTCCGGCCCGTAGATCTCGACGATCCGCCCGCGCGGCAGGCCGCCGATGCCCAGCGCGATGTCCAGCCCGATCGACCCGGTCGAAACCGCCTCGACCTGGTCCACGCCCTGGCGCTGGCCGAGCTTCATGATCGAGCCCTTGCCGAAGGCGCGCTCGATCTGGCTCAGCGCGGCGTCCAGCGCCTTACCCTTGTCCATGTCGTCCTTTTCGATCAGCCTGAGTGCACTCGCCGAACTTGCCGACATCGCCGGTAACCCCTTATTCCATGAGCCCGGACCGGTTGCAAACAGACCCCGCCCAAGCCAGTCGCGGCATTGTGCATGGTTTGTTCCAGAGAGCAAGTTCTTTCTTCGTTCTTTTTGCTGGATACTACCCGATCACGGGACTTCGGCCGGATAACCCGGCACGCAATTTCGAATCGCGGGCGGCTGTCGAGGCGGCTGCCGGCCCGCAGCCCTAGACCTCCGCCTTGACGAAATGGCCCCTGGGTGACCCGAGGCGACGGGTAAAGTCCCCAGTCTAGTGCGCTGCGATTGCCACGTTTTTGTCTCGCCCTTTCGATCGACCGCCGCGGCAAGGTTGACTTCTACCGTCATTCGCCAGATCGGACTCGATAAATCCTCCTCCGTTGGTAATTTATCCACAAGACGCTGCGAACCGCCGGACGGGGTGGCGGTTCGCCAGCCTCGGGGCAGACGAGGGGAATGCCATGCGATACGCGGACGGAAGCGACGCCCGGCTGGGCGACCGGGTGGAACTATGGGAAGGCAGCCACGGCCGCGTCGTGTGTTCGTTGGACACGAACGAATTCGGCGAATCGTTCCCCCGCGAGCGCTGGTCGCATCTGCGCTCGGGTGTGCTGGTCCAGGCCGACGCGGCGGGCCTGCTTCACTACAAGCACCCTGACGAAACCCTGAAGCTGCTGGCCCGCGAACAGGGCGCGCGCTGACCCCGCCGGTCTATTTCAGCGTGACCCCTGCCAGCCGGATGATCCCGTCCGGATAGGCCACGAACCCGTCCAGCTTCGCCGTCATCCCGAACAGCCACGGATTGTGGAACAGGTAGATGATCGGCCGGTCCTGGGCCAGGACGACGGCGGTTTGGTCGTAGAGCGCCTTGCGCTTGGCCGCGTCCGTCGTGACGCGCGCCTCGTCCAGCAGCCGGTCCATCTCGGGATTGGCGTACTTGCCGTCGTTGGTCGGCGCGGTGCTGTGCACGAGCAGGTGCAGGTTGCCGTCCGGGTCGGCCCGCCCGCTCCAGCCCACCAGCGAGGCCTCGAACTCGCCCTTGCGCTGCTGCGCCAGCATGGTGATGAACTCGACCGACTGCAGCTTGATCTCGATCCCCGCCTCCTTGGCCATGAGCTGGATGATCTGGGCGATCTGCTGGCGCTCGGTGTCGGTCGGGATGTGCAGGGTGAGCGTCGGCGCGGCCACGCCCGATTCCGCCACCAGCGCCTTGGCGCGCGCCAGGTCGCGCTTCGGCACGGGCAGCGCGGTGTTGTAGAACGGGTCGCCGGGCGGGAAGGCCTGGTTGCCCGCCACGTAGACCCCGCCCGACACGACCTGCACCAGAGCCTCGCGGTCGATCGCCGCCTCCAGCGCCTGGCGCAGCTTGGCGCTCTTGGCGAAGGCGCCGGGCTGCGTCGCCGCGGCGCCGTTGGCGATGTTGAAGGTGATGCCCTGGTAGGCGCGGCTCATGATCGACACCAGCTTCAGCTTGGAATCGGCCTTGACCGTGGGCATGTCCTGCGCGGCCACCCGTTCCATGATGTCGAGCTGGCCCGAGCGCAGGTTGGTGAGCCGCGTGGTGGCGTCCGGCATGCCGCTGAACACCAGCGTCTTGAAGTGGTAGCGCGCGGCGTCCCAGTGCGGCTCGAACTTCTCCAGCCAGATGCGGTCCTGGATCACCCGCTTGGTCAGCTTGTAGGGACCGGAGCAGACCAGGTTGCTGCCGAACTGCTGGCCGCCCGCCTCGGCCGCCTTGGGCGAAACCATCATGCCGGCGCGGTCGGCGAGCTGCGCGAACAGCGGCGCGAAGGGCCGGTGCAGGTTCATGCGCACGGTCAGCTCGTCCACCACCTCGACCGACTTGATGGCGCTGATCTCGCCCCGCCGCCGGCTCTCGGGCATGGTCAGGTTGCGGTCGAGGTTGTACTTCACCGCCGCGGCGTTGAATTTCTCGCCGTCGTGAAACGTGACGTTGGGGCGCAGCTTCATCGTGGCGCTCATGCCGTCGGCCGCCGTCGCCCACGACAGCGCCAGGCGCGGCACGATCTTCCACGACGTGTCGATCTCGGTCAGCGTGTCGCACAGCGAGGCGAGCACGTGCCGCCCGACGAAGCTGAAGCTGATCGCGGGATCGAGGTTGTCGGGATCGTCCTGCAGCCCGATGCGCAATTCCTGCGCCTGCGCGCCCGACGCCGCGAGGGCCAGCGTTCCTGCCAGCACCCACGCGCACACCCCACGATCGAACCTGGTCATTGCCACAGCTCCCTGCTTTCCGGCCAACTAACCGGCCCAGCATAGCATCGCGACGCCTTCAAAGAACCCCGCATCGCTCCCGTCAGCCTTTGGCCCCCAGCCGGGCCAGCACGCGCTTGCGGGCCTCGCCGCGGTCGCGGTCGGAGACGTGGATCAGCTCGCTCGCGCGCCGGAACAGGCTCGCCTCGTGTTCGTGCAGCGTGCCGTCGGCGTAGATCACCTCGCACAGCATCTCCACCAGCTCGATGCGCTCCTCTTCCGAGAAGTGCCGCGCGATCAGGCGGGTGAACTCGAACAGCTGGGTCGAGGCCGCGACCTTCTGCTCCGCCGCCGCGACCAGGTCGGCCGTCTCGGCCGGCGACAGCGCGAATTTGCGCCGCAGCGCGTTCTCGATCGCCACGCGCTCGCGCTGGTCGAAATGCCCGTCGAGCAGCGCCGCCTCGATCAACAGCGCGCCGGCGGCGATATGCAGCTCATGCGGGGCGTGCTTGCGGGGCGCCTCGGTGGACGAGAACAGGTTCTTGATGTGCTGGAGCATCCTGCTTTCCGGTTGGAGGCACCGAGGCGCCCTATCAATCCGCCGCCTGGCTCGGCTGGCGCATCACGTCCTTCACCTTGGCGGCGAGCTGCTTCAGCGAGAAGGGCTTGGGCAGGAAATGCACGTCGCCGGCCGCCCCGATGCGCTTGGACAGGGTCTCCTCGGCATAGCCCGAGATGCAGATCACGCGCAGGCCCGGCAGGCGCTTGCGGGCGTGCTGGACCAGGGTCGGACCGTCCATGTTCGGCATCACCACGTCGGTGATCAAGAGGTCGATGCCCGACGAGCCGTTGGCGGTCGCCGGCACCTCGACGATCTGGCGATCGATCAAGTCGAGCGCGGCATCGCCCGACTTGGCCTCGATCACCTTGTAGCCCTTGTTGCGCAGCGCCCGCGCGCTGAACATCCGCACGGGATCCTCGTCCTCCACCAGGAGCACGATGCCCGAGCCGGTCAGGTCGCCGGCCATCGCCTTCTCGCTCTCGGCCGCCGCCGCCCGCTCGTCCGCCTGGCCCACATGCACCGGCAGGAAGATGCGGAACGTCGTGCCCTTGTCGGGCGTGGAATCGACGTAGATGAAACCGCCGGTCTGCTTGACGATGCCGTAGACGGTGGAAAGGCCAAGGCCCGTCCCCTGCCCCACTTCCTTGGTCGAGAAGAAGGGCTCGAAGATGCGGTCGATGATCTCGGGCGGGATGCCGGTGCCGGTGTCGATCACCTCGATCACCACGTAGTCGCCGGCCGGCATGGTCTCGACGCCGTACTGCACCGGCGCCTCGACCTTGCGCG
>JADLEG010000126.1 GCA_020846275.1 Alphaproteobacteria bacterium | reverse complement strand
TGACGCTGACGAAGGAGATGTTCCTGAACCATCTCTACGGCGGCATGGACGAGCCCGAGCTCAAGATCATCGACGTGTTCGTCTGCAAGCTGCGCAAGAAGCTGACGGTCGCCACCGGCGGCGAGAACTACATCGAGACGGTGTGGGGCCGCGGCTACGTGCTGCGCGACCCGCCGAGCGAGAGCGACGCCCAGCAGCCGGCGCGGGCGCGCGCGGCCGGCTAGCCGACCCGCCATCCTCCCTGAACGGCGAAAAGCGCCGGCCCGCGGGCCGGCGCTTTTTCGTTGGGCGATGCGCCGAGGAACGGAGGGTCCTAGACTGCGACCTGCGCCATCGGCGAGGGCTGGCGCGCGGCGTTCTGCGCCTGGCAATAGACCCCGCGATAGCCGCTGAGCGGCTGGAAGCGTTCGGTCACGCCGATCACGGTCTCGGCGCCGCCGAGGTAGAGGAAGCCGTCCGGCGCCAGGATGCGCGACATGCGGTCGAGCACCTTGGTCTTGGTCGGCGGGTCGAAATAGATCAGCACGTTGCGGCAGAAGATGATGTCGAAGCTGCCGAGCGTCGCCGGGTCGTCGAGCAGGTTGAACTCGCGGTACTTCACCATGCCGCGCAGCGCGTTGTCGATCTGCCACTTGTCGCCGACCTGCTTGAAGTACTTCAGCAGCAGGTTGATCGGCAGCCCGCGCTGGACCTCGAACTGCGAGTAGCTGCCGGCCTTGGCCTTTTCCAGCATCTCGACCGAGATGTCGGTGGCCACGATCTCGATGCGCCAGTTGGCGACGCGCGCGCCCTCTTCCTTGAGGGTCATGGCGATCGAATAGGGCTCCTGCCCGCTCGAGCTTGCGGCGCACCAGATCTTGATGGTGCGGCTGGATTGCCGGCTCGCCATCAGATCGGGCAGCACCTTGGACTTGAAGATCTCGAACGGCTTGATGTCGCGGAAGAACAGCGACTCGTTCGTCGTCATCGCCTCGGTGATGTCGCGCAGCAGCGCGGCGTCGCGGCGCGCGCGCACGGCGGCGACCAGCTCGTCGAGCCCCTTGATGCCATGCCGGCGCGCGACCGGAAGCAGGCGGCTCTCCAGCAGGTATCCCTTGTCGCGCGCGAGCACCAGGCCCGAACGTTCCTTCAGGAGAGAACTCAGGAAGTCGAAGTCTTCGGGCTTCATGCGGCCGTCCTCCGCGCAATCCGGCGGACGTAGGGCCCGATCTCGCCGCCCGGCAGCACGGCCGTGCAAAGCCCCGCCGTCGCAACCGCGCCGGGCATGCCCCACACCACGCTCGACGCCTCGTCCTGCGCGACGACGATGCCGCCGGCCTTGACCACCTCATCGCAGCCCGCCCGCCCGTCCGCGCCCATCCCGGTCAGGATCACCGCCAGGATGCGCGCGCCGTAGGACTTGACGATGCTGCGCATCATCGGGTCGACCGCCGGGCGGCAGAAATTCTCGGGCGCCGCCTGGTTCAGGCGGATCACCCGCTTCGGGCTCGAACCCTCGACCACCATGTGATAGTCGCCCGGCGCCAGGTAGATGCGGCCGCCGACGACCGGTTCGCCATCCACCCCCTCGGCGCACTTGATGCCGGAGGCGCGGCTGATGTGCTCGGCCAGGATGGTCGTGAACGTGGCCGGCATGTGCTGCGTGATCAGGATGGGCTGGCCCAGGCCGCCCTTGATGTCGCCCAGCACCTTCATCAGCGCCTGCGGGCCGCCGGTCGAACTGCCGATCGCGATCACGTCGGGCATGGGGATGACGGGCGGCGCCGCGCGCAGCGTGAACGGCGTGTTGCCCGGGGGCTTGCGCGGCGGCGGCGCGGCCACCGGGCGCACTTCGCGGCGCGGGGTCGCGCCCCCGACCTGGCGGCGGCGCACCGCGCCCAGGGCCTTGACCTTCTCGGTCAGCTGGCGCTTGAACTCGGTGGCCGAGTTCAGCTCGGTGGTCGACGTCGGCTTGGCCAGATAGTCGGCCGCGCCGAGGTCGAGCGCGCGCATCGACACCTCGGCGTTCTTGCGCGTGAGCGTCGAGGCCATGATGACCTTCAGCGCCGGATCGCGCTTCAGCATCAGCGGCAGCGCGGTCAGCCCGTCCATCTCGGGCATCTCGATGTCGAGCACGACGACCTCGACGTCGTTGCGCTCCAGCGCGCGCAGCGCCATGTTGCCGTTGGCAGCCGAGCACATCACGCAGATCTGCGGGTCGTTCTCCAGCGACCGCGTGAGCAAGCCGCGGATCACCGCAGAGTCGTCGACCAGCATCACGCGGAAGCGTTGGTCGGCCGGTTCTTGGCTATTGGTGGCGGAATTTGGCATTGCGTAGGACTCGGACCTCTTGGACGGCGGTTAGATCAGGCCGCACTGCGCGAACTTGCTTTGGATGATGTCGTTGTCGAACGGCTTCATGATGTACTCGTCCGCGCCCGCGCCGATCGCCACCTGGATGTGCTTCAAGTCGTTCTCGGTGGTGCAGAACACCACCTTCGGCCGATCGCCGCCGGGCGTCTTGCGCAGCTCGACCAGGAAATCCAGGCCGTTCATCACCGGCATGTTCCAGTCGAGCAGGATGCCGTCGGGCATGTGCTGCTGGCACAGCTCCAGCGCCGCCTTGCCGTCGGCCGCTTCCTGGATCTCGAAATTGAGCTCCTCGAGGATCTTGCGCGCCACCATGCGGATAACGCGCGAGTCGTCGACCACCAGGCAGGTCTTCATTGTCGTCCTCCGGCGCCGTTCGCCGATCGTTGTCGTGGCATGAAACGACGCATTGTCACGCGCCCCTAGGCAGCCTCGGCCTTGGCCGCGCCGATCAGCCGGCTGACGTCGACCATCAGCAGCAGGCCTTCCTTCAGCCGATGGATGCCGCCCGAAACCTCGCGCCACACGGGATCCAGCGTGGCGGGGTTGCGCTCGTAGCTGGCGACCGGCAGGCTCAGCACCTCGCCGACCTGGTCGACGATCAGGCTGTAAAGCTCGCCGCTGGATTCGACGACGACGTTCATCCCCGGCTGGTCCTTCGGCCGCGGCTCGAGCCGCAGCCGGCGGCGCACGTCGATCGCGGTCACGATCCGGCCGCGCAGGTTGAGCGAGCCCGCCACCTCGCCCGGCGCCAGCGGCACGCGGGTGATGCGCTGGGGACCCAGCACGTCCTGCACCGCCTGGACCGGGATGCCGAAGAGCTGGCCGGCAACCGTCATCGAAACGACGTCGCTGGCGCTCGCGGCCTGGGCCACGGCCGTTCCTTCGCCGGCGCCGCCGCGGTTCATCGTCGTCACGTTGCTCATGCGTCTGCTCCATCAGCGGCCATGGTCTGCTCGAGCGATGCCAGCAGCGCGTCGCGGTCCGACTTCGCGACATAGTCGTCGAAGCCGGCGGCGCGGCCGCGCTCCACATGCTCGGGCGCGGTGTTGGACGACAGCGCGAGGATCGGCAGCTTGCCCCAGCGCGCGCTGTTGCGGACGGCCGAAGCGAACTCGAAACCGTTCATGCCGGGCATCTCGATGTCGCTGACGATGACGTCGACGTCCAGTCCCTTCTCGCACAGCTCGAGCGCCTTCTGCGGATTGCCTACCGCCGTCACCTCGTAGCCGGCGACCGACAGGACCGGCGTGATCATGTGGCGGAAGAAGGCGCTGTCCTCGACCAGCAGCAGGCGCTTCTGGCGACGCTTCTCCTCCGGCAGCGTGCCGCGGGCGAACCAGTCGCCGAAGGCCAGGGTCAGGTAGTGGCCGGCATCGAGCAGCTCGGTCGACTTGCCGGAGATCACGGCCGTGCCGATCACGCCCGGACGCGAAGCCGACAGCTCGACCTGCAGGCGCTCCTCGACCACGTCGATGATCTCGTCGACCAGAAGGCCCATGGTGCGGTCGCCGTCGGCGAAGACCAGCACCGGCTGGCGTCCCGATTCGATCGGCTTGTAGCCGGGCTCGATCGGGATCAGCGGCATCAGCTTCCCGCGGTACTGCATGACGCGGCGGTCGCCGACCGCCTCGATCTTCTCGACCTCGAACTCCTCCAGCCGCGCGATGAGCGCCAGCGGCACCGCCTTCGGCCCGTTGTCGCCGGCGCGGAAGGTGAGGATCGCCACCTTCTCGCCGTCGCCATAGGTGTGCGCGCCCGCGGACGCGGCGTCGCCGACGGCGTCGCCGGTCGCCCGCTCGCCGCTCGCCGCGCTGGCGATGCCGTTGGGGTCGAGGATCATGATGACGCTGCCGTCGCCCAGGATGGTGTTGCCCGAGAACATCGGAATGTGGCGCAGGATCGGCGCCACCGGCTTGACGACGATTTCCTCGGTGTCGAACACGCGGTCGACCATGATGCCGAAGGTGAAGGTGCCGACCTGGGCCACGACGATGTAGTGCTCGTCCTTGGCCGCCTTGGCCTCGCCTTCCGTCAGCTTCAGCAGGTCGCGCAGGGAGACCAGCGGCAGCAGGCGGTCGCGCAGGCGCATGACCGGCGCGCCGTTGATGTTCTCGATCACGTGCTCCGAGGTCGACGAGGCGCGCACCAGCTCCAGCACGCTCATCTGCGGGATGGCGAAGCGTTCGCCGGCGCACTCGACGATCAGCGCCGAGACGATGGCGAGCGTCAGCGGGATCTTGATCACCGCCGTCGTGCCCTTGCCTTCGCGCGAGCGCAACTCGACCGTGCCGCCGATCTTCTCGATGTTCGTGCGCACGACGTCCATGCCGACGCCGCGGCCCGATACCGCCGTCACCTGCGCGGCGGTCGAGAAGCCGGCGCGGAAGATGAACATGTGGATCTGCTGCTCGGACATCTCCTCGAGCTCGGCCTCGGTGGCAAGGCCGGATGCGACCGCCTTCGCCTTGATCTTGGCCGTGTTCAGGCCGCGACCGTCGTCGGCGATCTCGATGATGATGTGGCCGCCCTCGTGATAGGCGTTCAAGGTGATGGTGCCGGTCTCGGGCTTGCCCGCCGCGGCGCGGTCCGCCGGCATCTCGATGCCGTGGTCGCCGGAGTTGCGCACCATGTGCGTCAGCGGATCGCGGATCAGCTCGAGCACCTGGCGGTCGAGCTCGGTCTCCGCGCCGAGCATCTGCAGCTCGATCTTCTTGTTCAATTCGAGCGACAGGTCGCGCACGATGCGCGGCAGCTTGGCCCAGGCGTTGCCGATCGGCTGCATGCGCGTCTTCATGACGCCTTCCTGCAGCTCGGACGTCACCTGGCTCAGCCGCTGCAGGGGGGCCGCGAACTCGCTCTCCTGCTGGCTGCGCAGGATCTGCAGCAGCTGGTTGCGGGTCAGCACCAGTTCGCTGACCATCGTCATCAGGTTCTCCAGCAGGTCCACGTGGACGCGGATGCTCTGGCCGGCGACCGTCGATTCCTTGGCTTCGGCGGCCTTCGCCGGCGCGCCGTCGCCCTTGGCGACGACCGCGTTCTTCGGCGCTGCCTTCTCGCCCGCCAGCAGGTCGTCCTTTACGCCGGCGAACAGCGGCAGGACCTCGGCCATCACGTCGGGCTGCACCTCGAGCATCTTCAGCGCCGCCTCGACATGCGCGCTCAGCAGCGCGAACTGCGGCGAGCCGAAGCCCTTGGCGACGGCCGGCTGGAACAGCTTGGAGAGATCGGCGGGCTTGTAGCGGTTGATCGAGCCCAGCGACTTCACCATGTAGTCGCGCAGATGGCCCTGCAGCAGGTCCATGTCGACGCCGTCGATCAGGGCCTTCAGCACCTTGTCGCCGGCGACGCTCTGGAACGCCGCATCGACCGTCGCATCGACCATGGAATCGCCGCCGAAACGCTCGTAGAGCGATCCCGCGGGTTTTGCCTTCTTTGCCTTCGCGGGCTCGGCCGCCTTGGCCGGCTCCGCCGACTTGGGCGCTTCGGCCGGGGACGCAGCGGCCGCAGGCGCGTCGACCGGGGCTTCCTCGGCGGGCGCATCGGCCGCGTCGCGTCCCTCGGCCAGCGCGTTCAACTGGCTCGTCAGATCGCTGTCCTCGCCGGCCGGCTCGGCCTCGGTCGCCTCGAGCTCGGCGACCAGCGACTTGATGCGGTCGAGCGCCTTCAGGATCAGGCTGATGGCCTTGGGCGTGACCTGCATCTCGCCATCGCGGACCTTGCCCAGCACGTTCTCGGCGGAATGCGCGACGGCCTCGAGCCGCGGCAGCCCCAGGAACCCGCAGGTGCCCTTGATGGTGTGGACGAGGCGGAAGATGTTGTTGAGCATCCCCGGGTCGTTGGGGTTCTGCTCCAGCTTCACCAACTCAACGTCGAGGACCGCGATGCTCTCGGTCGTCTCGGTCAGGAATTCACGAAGTAGATCGTCCATTTTGCCCTTGCCTGCAGCGAGTTGGTGCGGTCCGCGGTCGACCGTAGCGGCCCTCCGCTACGCACGGAGAGGCAGGGCGAAGGTTGCAGAAATTGTTTAACAAGAGTTTGACAGGGGGCCACCCGCCAACCCGCTCTATCTACTTGCGCTTTCGACATCACCGGAAGGCGTAGGCGCAGTTGGGGAGGGCCGGCCGTCAACCATGGTCGCGCGGCTTGGGCCCGGCGGCTACCCCGCGACGTTGGGGATGGTGACCGCGAAGGTCATCTGGTCCTGGCCCGGCTCGGCGATCTCCAGCTTGCCGCCCATGCGGGCCGCCAGGCGGACGGCGAAGTAGGGCTGCGCGCCGCGGGCGTTGAGCGCCTCGACCTTCACCGTCGGGTTCAGCGCCTCGCGAATGTCCTCGTGCAGGCGGCAGCCCGGCCCCGAGGCGGCCACAGCCAGGCGGGCCTTGCCCGCATCGGCCCCGGCCGAGATGCGCAGGGTGCCGCCGCGCGGAAGGGCCTCGGACGCAAGCGCCACCAGGTTCAGCAGCAGCTTGCCCCAGCCCGGCGTTTCCGGCGTCTGCCCGCCGGCCGCGTCCCATTCGACCGTCGCCTTCCCGCCCTCGACGAAGCCGGCGACGATGCCCTTCACGTCGTCGAGGGACTGCGCGATCTGCGATCCGGCCAGGCCGAAGGCGATCCGGTAGTATTGCAGCCGGCGCGCCGCCTGGCGGCCGCTGGTGCCGATCAGGGCCATCGCCTCGTCGCTGGCGCCGCCGAATTCCTCCATCAGCTCGACGCCGTTGTTGACCGCGCCGACGGGGCTGACCAGATCATGGCAAAGTCGGGAGCAGAGCAGCTCGGCAATGCGAAGATCGTCGTTCAATGTGTCCTCCCGACCGGATCGCTTGTCCTGTGGAATTGCGGCAGCCGTACTATACTAGCGCATAGGCGGGTTCTTTTGCCCAGCTTGCCCTACCCGTTATGATAGGTGGACCGTGACCGACCGCCTGGCGCCCGGGACCTGGGTGCGACATCCCGACCGCCCCGACTGGGGCCTGGGCCAGGTGCAATCCGCCATCGGGACCCGGGTGACCGTCAATTTCGAACATGCCGGCAAGCTCTTGATCAACACCGCGGTCGTGACCTTGGAGCCGGTCGGGGAGCGCCAGGGTGCCTAGCGCCGGCCCGGTCCCCCGGCGGCTTGTGGTCCTGGGTTGCGCCGGGTTGTGGCTCGCCGCCGCGCCGGCCCTGGCCCAGTCCGCGCCGGGCGGGATCGTCGCAGGCGATGCCGCCCGGGGCGAGGAAATGTTCCGGCGCTGCGCCGCCTGCCACACGCTGGAGGAGAACGGGCGCAACAAGGCCGGGCCGCGGCTGTTCGCCCTGTTCGGCCGCCGCGCCGGAACGGTGGCCGACTTCAAGTACTCCCCGGCCCTGCGCGACAGCACGCTGGTGTGGACGCCCCAAACGGTCGACGCCCTGTTTGCCCAGGGGCCCGACCGCGTGGTGCCGGGCAGCAAGATGCCCTTGCAGACGATGGGGGACCCGAAGGACCGCGCAGACCTCATCGCGTTCCTCCAGCGTGCCACCGGCAAGTAGGCCGCGCGGCGCTTGCCATTCCCCGGCCGGGGAATAGACTCCGGCAAAGCCTCGGAGGAGACGACGAAGCATGAAAGCGTTCCTGATGGGTGTCGTGGTGGCCGTCGTGATCGCCGTGACGGCCGGCATCGTCCTGAAGTTCGAGAACGAAACGACCGCGGCGCGCTATTCAACCTCCAACGTGCGGTTGTAGGCGCGTCAGGGCGGGCCCGCGACCGGCTGGCCGGTCGCCAGGTCCCACAGCTTCACCACCTCGTCGCCGCCGCCCGACAAGCCAAGCCGCCCGTCCGGCGTGAAGGCGACCGCCCAGATCGCCTTGGCATGGCCTTCCATCGTCCGGCTGGGCTTGCCGGCCTCCAAGTCCCACAGCCGCAGCTTGCCGTCGCGCCCGCCCGACAGGGCCGCGCGGCCATCCGGCGCGAAGGCGACCGCGATCACGAAGCCCTGGTGGCCCAGCAGCGCCCGCAGCTCGCGCTCCCCGGCCAGGTCCCACAGCCGCACCGTCTCGTCCACCCCCGCCGACAGCAGCCGCGTGCCGTCGGGAGACACGGCGATGCCGTTGACGCCGAAATTATGGCCGCGCAGCACCGCCCCGGCCTCGCCGCTCGCCGCCTCCCACAGGCGGATCGTGGCGTCGTAACCCGCCGAGATCAGCCGCTTCCCGTCCGGCGTGAAGGCGACCGCGTTGACGTTGCCTTCGTGGCCCTGGAGCGTCCGCAGCAAGGCGCCGTCGGCCAGGCGCCACAGCCGGACCGTGCGGTCCCAGCCGGCCGAGGCCGCCATGAGCCCGTCGGGCGAGACCGCGACCGAGGCCACGTTGGCCTCGTGGCCCTTGAACGGGCGGACCGGCTCGCCGCTGTCGAGGTTCCAGAGGATCAGCGTCTTGTCGTCGCTGGCCGATATCGCCTGCCGCCCGCCGGGCAGGAACCGCGCGGCGTTCGCGCTGGCGAAGTGCTCGTTCAGTTCGCGCAGCGGGTGCTGCGAGGCCAGATCCCACAGGCGCAGCGTGTAGTCGAAGCTGGCGGTCAGCACGCGCCTGCCGTCGGGCGAGACCGCGATCGACTTGACGATGCCGCCATGGCCGACGAGGTCGGCCGCGGCCGGCGCGGCGGCGACCAGCGCGGCGGCGGCCAGCGCGACCGTCGCGCAGGCGATCCGCGCGAGGCGACGGAACCGGGGGAGCATCGGCGATCTCATCCCTCGACGAGCACAGGACGAGGTGCAGTATCTAGCGCCTCGTCCCGAGCCTGTCGAAGGACGATGGCGTCGCCGGCGCGTCAGCGCCAGGTATGCCCGTCGGCGGGGACGTTGACGTTGCGCCCGGCGTCCATCGGCGGCTCGCCCGGCAGCACGTAGCCGCTGTTGCCGTGCCGGAAGCCCGGCAGCAGCGCGCCGGTCTCGGCATCGACGGCCAGGTGATCGATGCGGAATGCCTCGTTGGAGTTGCCCGCCGGGTTCATGACCGTGGCGACGAAGGCTTGCCGGCCGTCGATCGTGGTCGGCAGCACGCGCAAGACCTGCACGCCGAACTGCTGGCTGAGCTTCTTCGACACCTCGTCCGGCGTCACCGCCGCCGCCACGTCGCCTGCCCCGAGGACCAGCGCGACCGTCGCCGCGACGGCGGCCCATGCTGCGCGCTTCATCCCCGTTCTCCCGGTTTCCAAGCCCGCGCCCGGTCAGTCGTCGTGGCCGGGCTGGGGCCGCGACTTGCCTTGCAGTTCCGCCAGCCAGAGGTCGTGGTGCTCGCGCGCCCAGTTCTCGTCGACCCTGCCGGTGCCCATCGCGTCGAAGGCGCCTTCCATACCGATCGAGCCGATATAGATATGCGCGATGATCACCGCGACCAGCACCAGCGCGACCGCGGAATGCACCACCACGAAGTACTGCATGTCGTGGATCGTCATGCCGAACGCGAAGGGCATCAGCAGGTAGAAGCCGGTGACGCTGAGCGCCGAGCCGCCCAGCACCACGGCCCAGAAGATCAGCTTCTGTCCGGCGTTGAACTTGTGCGCCGACGGATGCACGCCCTTCTTGAACAGGCCGCCGCCGCGGGCAAGCCAGGCAAGGTCCTCGCGGTTCGGGATGTTGTGCCGGATCCACAGCACGATCAGCAAAAGCACGCCCAGCATGAAGGCGAAGGCGATATAGCTGTGCGCGTACTTGCCCCACAGCGTCAGCGTCGCGAAGCCGCGCGGCCCGATCGCCGGCAGCAGCACGTAACGGCCGTAGAGCATGTTGAGCCCGGTGAGCGCCAGCACCAGGAAGGCGGTGGCCGTCAGCCAGTGGCCGAAGCGCTCGATCGCGTTGAAGCGCACCACGCTGCGGTTGGCGGGGCCGGCATCGATGCGGATGCGCCCGCGCACGGCAAAGAAGGCCGCGATCACCACGATCATGCCGAGCAGCATCCACACGCCGTAGGTCGACAGCGGCCCGTTGCGGATGTTGCGCCAGTTCTCGCCTTCCGACTGGATCAGCACCCCGGCCTTGGCGTCGGGGATCGACACGCGCCCCTCGATGCCCTGGCGCACGCCGCGCCAGAAATCCGCTTCGGTGGCGCTGGTGCGTGCCGTGGGCGGGCCGGAAAGCGCCGCGGGCGGCTGGCTCGCGGGCGCGGGCGCCGTCTGCGCCAGGGCCCGGTCGGTCGGCGCGCCCGCCAGCACGGCCAGCGCGGTCAGGACGATTGCTACCCAACGCATGATGCCCGTCCTCTCCTAGCGGATCAGAACTGCTGCCGCTTGACGCGATCGCCGGCGGCCTTGACGGCGTCGGCCGTCAGGGTCGGCGGCGTCGCGCCCTCGTAGGTGCCCTTGTGGAAGGACAAGGGCCGCCCCTGCTCCTCCTCGCGGCAGGCGGCCAGCGCCGTCGCCGCGAGCGCGACGGCGAGCGCCGCCGCCAGGCTCCTGCGCATCATCGCCCGTCCCGCGTCAGGAGCCGGACTTCTGCTGGTAGGCCGTGCCCCAGCCCCAAGCGCCCGAGCCGAAGCCGCGCGCCACGACGCGCTCGCGGTAGATGTCGGACACCGCGTCGCCATCGCCGGCCAGCAGCGCCTTGGTCGAGCACATCTCGGCGCACAGCGGCAGCTTGCCCTCGGCCAGGCGGTTGCGGCCGTACTTCTTGAACTCGGCCTCGGAGTTCGCCTGCTCCGGCCCGCCCGAGCAGAAGGTGCACTTGTCCATCTTGCCGCGGCTGCCGAAATTGCCGGCCTGCGGGTATTGCGGCGCGCCGAACGGGCAGGCGTAGAAGCAGTAGCCGCAGCCGATGCACAGGTCCTTGTTGTGCAGCACCACGCCCTGCGGCGTCTGGTAGAAGCAGTCGACCGGGCAGACCGCCTTGCAGGGCGGGTCCGAGCAATGCATGCAGGCGACCGAGATCGACCGTTCGCCGGGCTTGCCGTCGTTGATCGTCACGACGCGCCGGCGGTTCACGCCCCACGGCACCTCGTGCTCGTTCTTGCAGGCGGTGACGCAGGCGTTGCACTCGATGCAGCGCTCGGCGTCGCACAGGAACTTCATACGAGCCATGTTACGCGTCCCCTCCGCTTAGGCTTTTTCGATCCGGCACAGCGTGACCTTCGTCTCCTGCATCTGGGTCACGATGTCGTAGCCGTAGGTCGTCGCCAGGTTGGCCGACTCGCCAAGGACATAGGGGTCGGCGCCCTCCGGGTATTTCTTGCGCAGGTCCTGGCCCTGCCAGTGACCGCCGAAGTGGAACGGCATGAACGCGACGTTCTTGCCGACCCGCTCGGTCACCAGCGCCTTGACGCGCAGCTTCGTGCCCTCGGGCGAGTGCAGCCAGACCAACTGGCCGTCCTTGATGCCGGCCTGGTTGGCGTTGAACGGGTTGATCTCGACGAACATGTCCTGCTGCAGCTCGGCCAGCCACGGGTTCGACCGCGTCTCGTCGCCGCCGCCTTCGTACTCGACCAGGCGCCCCGAGGTCAGCACGATCGGGAACTGCTTGCCGGCGTCCTTGTTCTTGTCCTGCACCGACTTGAACAGCACCGGCAAGCGCCAGAAGCTCTTCACGTCGTTGTGCGTCGGGTACTTGGCGATCATCTCCGGGTCCGGCGAGTAGAGCGGCTCGCGGTGCAGCGGCACGCCGTCGGGGAAGTTCCAGACGACGCAGCGCGCCTTGGCGTTGCCGAACGGCGCGCAGCCGTGCTTGATCGACACGCGCTGGATGCCGCCCGAGATGTCCTGGCTCCACAGCACGCCATCGGCCTGGGCGCCGCCGACCTTCTCGATCGTCTCGCGTTCCTTCGGCGTCAGATCGGAATCCCAGCCCAGCTTCTTCAAGAGGCCGTAGCTGAACTGCGGGTAACCGTCCTTGATCTCCGAGCCGACGTTGTAGGCGCCCTCGGCCAGCATGTTCTCGCCGTACTTCTTCAAGTTGTCCGGCGGGGTGAGGCCGAACAGGTTGCGGAACGCCAGGCCGCCCTCGGCCACCGGCTTGGAGTTGTCGTAGAGGTTCGGCGTGCCGGGATGCTTCATCTCCGGCGTGCCCCAGCAGGGCCACGGCAGGCCGTAGTAGTCGCCGTCGCACGGGCCGCCATTGGCGCGCAGCGTGGTCTTGTCGAACGTCGCCTGGTTGGCCATGTGCAGCTTGAGGCGCTCGGGCGACTGGCCGGTATAGCCGATCGTCCAGGCGCCGCGATTGATCTCGCGAAGGATGTCCTCGGGCAGCGGCACCGTGCCGTCGACCTTGATGTTCTTGAACATCTCCTTCTCGTAGCCGAACTTCTTCGCGAACAGATACATGATCTCGTGGTCGCGCTTGCACTCGAACACGGGCTTGAAGATCTCGTAGCCCCATTGCAGCGAGCGGTTGGACGCGGTGCGCGAGCCGTCGGTCTCGAGCTGCGTCGCCGCCGGCAGCAGGTAGACGCCGTCCTTGCGGTCGTGCATCACCGCCGACAGGGTCGGGTACGGGTCGATCACGACCAGCATGTCGAGCTTTTCCATGGCCTTCTTGTTGTCGGCCATGCGCGACTGCGAATTCGGCGCGTGGCCCCAATAGACCATGGCGCGGATGTTGTCGGGCTGGTCGAGGTTCTCCTTTGCCTCGAGCACGCCGTCGAACCAGCGCGAGATCGGGATGCCCGGCTTCTCCATCAGGGCGGGCGTCTTGAAGCGGCCTTTCAGGTAGTCGACGCTGACGTCCCACACCCGCGCCCAGTGCGCCCAGGCGCCGGGGATCAGGCCGTAATAGGCCGGCAGGGTCGACACATCGAGGCCAAGGTCGGTGGCGCCCTGCACGTTGTCGTGGCCGCGGAAGATGTTGGCGCCGCCGCCCGACACGCCGATATTGCCCAGCGCGAGCTGCAGGATGTTGTAGGCGCGGACATTGGCGTTGCCGATCGTGTGCTGGGTGCCGCCCATGCACCAGATCAGCGTGCCCGGCCGGTTGTTCGCCAGCGTGCGCGCGACGCGCTTGATCTGCGAGGCCGGCACCCCGGTGACGCGCTCGGTCTCCTCGGGCGTCCACTTCTTCACTTCCTCGCGCACCGCGTCCATGCCCCAGACGCGCTTGCGGATGTACTCCTTGTCCTCCCAGCCATTCTCGAGAATCTGGCTGAGGAGGCCCCAGATCAGCGCCACGTCGGTGCCCGGGCGGAAGCGCACGTATTCGTCGGCATGCGCCGCGGTGCGCGTGAAGCGCGGGTCGCACACAATCAGCGGCGCGCCGTTCTGCTCCTTGCCCTTCAGGATGTGCATCATCGAGACGGGATGCGCCTCGGCGGCATTGCTGCCGATCATGAAGATCGACTTCGACTTGTGGATGTCGTTGTAGCTGTTGGTCATCGCGCCGTAGCCCCAGGTCTGGGCCACGCCGGCGACGGTCGTCGAATGGCAGATGCGCGCCTGGTGGTCGATGTTGTTCGAGCCCCAGAAGGCGCCGAACTTGCGCAACAGGTAGGCCTGCTCGTTGGAGAACTTGGCCGAGCCCTGCCAGTAGACCGAATCGGGACCCGACTTCCCGCGGATCTCCAGCATCTTGTCGCCGATCTCGTTGATCGCCTGGTCCCACGACAGGCGGGTCCATTTCCCCGCCACCAGCTTCATCGGGTATTTCAGCCGGCGCTCGCCATGGGCGTGCTCGCGGATGGCGGCGCCCTTGGCGCAATGCGCGCCCAGGTTCAGCGGGCTTTCGAAGGTCGGCTCCTGGCCGATCCACACGCCGTTCTGCACCTCGGCCGTGACCGTGCAGCCGACCGAGCAATGGGTGCAGATGTTCTTGACGATCTTGACGTCGGCCGCGGGCTTCAGCGCCTGCGCCTCGGCCTTGCGGACCATGCCGCCGGCGAGCGACGCCGCGGCCGCGAGGCCGCCCGCCGCCAGGCCCGAGCGCCGCAGGAAGGTGCGGCGGTCGACCGCGCTGCCGGTCACCGCGCCGACGGCGAAGGCCACGCCCAGCCGCGAGCCCGTCGCGGCGCCATTCGTGCGTTTCGTCAGCATCGTGATGCCCTCCCGCGCCGGCTAGAACTTGGCCAGCTTGTAGTAGGTCTTGACGTGGTCGGTCTCGCGGTAGCCGGTACCGATCGCGGCCTCGGCCGCAACGGCGGGCTTCGCTCCGGCCAGCGACGCCGCGGCCATGCCCAGCGCGCCCGCGCCCATGCCGGTCTTGCGGATGAAGGCGCGCCGCCCGATCGCGGACGATGCGCGCTCTTTGTCGTGCTTCTTGTCGCTCATGGCTTCACCCTTTCCTCGCACGTCGTGTCCTGCCGCGACGGCGTCGCTACGCCATCGCGAAGGCTTCCTTCTCCACGTCGATGAACAGCCGCCCGATGCCGCCGACCGGCATGTAGAACCGCGCCGCCTTGGCGCGCGCTAGGTCGTCGAAGAAGCGCCCGGCCCAGGGCGCCAGGTGGCGGTCGAAGAACTGGCGCTGTTCGGTGAGCGCGGCCGGCCGGCCGAACCGGCCGTCGATCAGCCCGGCCATCACCTCGCACAGCGCGGCGATATGGTCCTCGGGCTCCGCAACGCCCTCGGCGGCCGCGATGCCCAGCCGCGCCAGGTCGCCGCGCAGCCGCGCCAGCGGCTTCTCGTAGAGGAACCCGGTCAGGTAGTAGGACGCATAGGGCGTCACCTCGCCCTGCGACAGTCCGATGAACAGCGCGTTGAACTCCTCCTCGGCCGCAGCCGGCGTCGTATTGCGCGCCGCCACGGCCAGCGCCGAGAAACCGCGGCCGAGCGCGCTGTCGTCGCCTTCGATCGCGCCGAGGCGCTGCAGCAGCGCGGCCGAAGGGGCGCGGCGCAGCGCGGCACCCAGCAGCCCGTAGATCTGGGCGCGAGCGCGCTCTTCCTCGGCGATGTCCAGGGCTGCGGCTTCCGCTGCCAACACCAGACGTTCCCTCACCCATCCGAAACGCTGCCGTTTCTTTGGTCCGCTCTTGTCGGCGGATCGGGCGCCGCGCGAGCGGACGCTCTTTGCATAAATCCCAGAAAACTTGGAGACTTTCTGGGTGGTCGCATTTTGGGCAACCGGGGTCTGCCAAGTCAATCCAAATTGCGCCCGATATACTTCACACACCCTCGCGAGCGCATCGGCGCCGAGCTTGGCGACGACCCGCGTCCGCCGGGGCGGCCAGTCGCGCTCCGGCAGTTCGCGACGCAGCACTGCCAGCACAGACCAGGCGGTCTTGTAGGAAACCGCGAGGGCTTCCTGGAATCGGCGGGCGGTCGCACCGTCCGGATCGGCGGCAAACAGGTAGACCGCGCTTAGGACCTTGTGCAGCGGCAGATGGGCCGATTCGAACGGCGTGCCGACCTTGACCGTGAACTGGCGCTTGCAGTCCGCGCATTTGCGCAGGCCCGGACGGGTCGTGCCGCCCTTCAGCGCATAGGCCTTGCGGCTGCTGCCGCAGTGCGGGCAGACCGGACCCGCGGGCCAGAGGATCGCCTCGAGCGCGGCATAGGCCGCCGCTTCATCGTGAAAACTGGGCTCCGGCGGCAGAACCGGCCCCGGCGTCCCGGACCCCGCCTGCGAGGCTTCGCCCTGCTGGTCCCGCGCCACGCCCGTACCGGCTCAGGCCTTCGGCTTGTCGGCGCCGCCGGCCGCTGGCAGAGGCGCAACCGGATCCCCATCCGTGGCCACGGACCTCAACTCCGTCGGTTCGGGCTTGTTTTCAATCTTCTCGGCAGCGTCTTGAACCTCGTCCACGAAGCCCTTGCCGATCTGGTAAGCCGTCCGCACGACCTCCTTGGTGCGCCCGAGATGCGAATAGTCCTGCGCATGGATGTCGAGCAGGTCCGGTGCGCCGAAGGCGGGATCGCTGGCCCACAGCTTCCGCAAGGCCTGCTGCTTCAAGGCCTCGGGGACGCCTTCCCGCATGAAGACGGTGAAGTCGGAATCCTTGCCCAGGCTGTCGATCGGCGGCAGCTCGAGTTCGGACTCAGGTTTCGGTGCTACCGCGCTCGCTGGGCTGGCTGATTCGCCGGTTGCGCGCGACTCTTCGGGCTCGGTTGAGACAACCGGTACAATGGCCTGACGCTGCTCGCTTTTGCGCCGCGACCAGCGGCGAAGGAACGTCTCGTCCCCACTCATCCCGCCCCTCCCGGCTCGCGCGATCGGGGCCAGCCTCGGGGGGCCGCCCCGGGCGGCGCCGGCCGGTCGATCACCGCCGGCTCGCGCTGGCGCTTGTAGCGCGGCTGCTCGACGTGGAACCGGGCGACGAAGTCGGCCACCCATTCCGCGACCGCCGGCGGCATCGGCAACCCGTCCACCACGTCGTCGCCGACCTCGGCCCAAGCTTGGCCTTCGTCGGGGGCCGCGCTGACCTGGAAGGCGAGCACCGGCAGCCCGCCCGGCCCCTCGCCGTGCCGGAGGGCGACGTAGAGCCGCGGTTCGCCCGAGGCGAGGTTGTGCCGGTAGCTGTCGGTCTCCTTGCGGTGAAGCCGGAGCTCCAGGGCGCCCAGGTAGTATTGCCGCCGCCCCGGCTCCTCGGCGACCAGGCTGCCCGGCTCGAGGTCGGGCGCGGCCGCCAGGACCGCCAGCGGCCGCCAGTCATGGTCGGCCCAGGGGCTGGCGAGCGCGCGGCGCTCGGCCACGATGCCGACGGCGATGGCCTCCGAGGTCTGCATGCGGCAATGCTAGCACAACCCGGCCATCGGGCGGCTGCTAGCGCTTGGCGATGTCCGCCACCTGGCCCTGGGTCATGGCGACCAGGTCCTGGGCGTCGACCCGGAAGACCGCGTTGGGCGTACCGCCCGCCGCCCACAACTCGCCCAGCGCCAGCAGGTCGCGGTCGATATAGGTCGCGAGCCGCGAAGGATGCCCGACCGGCGGCACCCCGCCGATCGCGAAGCCGGTCCGGTTGCGCACGAACTCGGCGTCCGGACGCTCGATGCGCTCGCCGACCAACGCCGCCAGCTTCTTCTCGTCCACGCGGTTGTCGCCGCTGGCGATCACCAGGATCGGCCGGTCGCCCGGCCGGCTGCGGAAGATCAGCGACTTGGCGATCTGCGCCACGGTGCAGCCCACCGCGGCCGCCGCCTCTGCCGAGGTGCGCGTAGACGCTTCGTGCTCGACCACCGTGCAGGCGAACCCCAGGGCGGCGAGCGCGTCCTGGACCTTCTGCGCGCTGGGGTTGAGCGGCACGGCGTCGCTCAGCCCGCCAGTTCGCGCGAGCGGCGCGTGGCGGCGGCGATCGCCCGGGTGAACAGCGGCTGCAGCCCGTCCGGCGCCATCAGCACCTTCAGCGCCTCGAGCGTCGTGCCGCCGGGGCTGGTGACGTTCTGGCGCAGGGTCGCGGGCTCCTCGGGCGACAGGCGCGCCAGCTCGCCCGACCCGCAGACCGTCGTGCGCGCCAGGCGCTTGGCAAGCTCGGCCGGCAGCCCGGCGTCGATGCCGGCCTGGGCCAGCACCTCGATCAGCAGGAAGACATAGGCGGGGCCGCCGCCGGACAGCGCGGTCACCGCGTCCAGCAGCCCCTCGTCCTCGACCCAGTGCACCTCGCCCACGGCGCCGAGCAGCCGGTCGGCCTGGCTGCGCCGCGCCGCGCCGACATGGCGATTCGGCACCGCCACGGTGGCGCCGCGCCCCACCGATGCCGGCGTGTTCGGCATCGAGCGAACGACGGCCGCGTCGGCCCCGAGATGGCGCGCGAAATAGGCGAGCGTCTTGCCCGCGGCGATCGACAGGAACAGCGGCTTCGCCGCCGCGATCCGCGTCATCGTCGCAAGTCCCTGGTCCATCATCTGCGGCTTGACCGCCAGCAGCACGATGCCGGGCTTGATCCCGGCCGGCAGGTCCTCGGCGCGCGCGACATGGCTGACGCCCGGCGCGCCGGCGAATTCGCGCATCGCCTCGGCGTTGGGCTCGATGACGTGTACCGGCGCGCCGGCGCCGCCGGCGATCTTCTGGTCGAGCCAGCCGCGCAGCAGCGCGCCGCCCATCTTGCCGCAGCCGAGGAGAAGCAGGGGTTCGGAGGTCACGAGGATGGTCCTTATTTCGCGTTCCTCATCCTTCGAGACGCTCGCCGCGCTCGCTCCTCGGGATGACGCGTCTATTCGAAGCACAAGATACCGCGTCATCCTGAGGAGGCGCGAAGCGCCGTCTCGAAGGATGATGAAGGCAGAATGGAGCCGAAGGCCCCGCCGGATCAATGGAAGAGTCTAGGCCTCGCCGATCGTGTCGACCATCGCCGACACCATCGCGTCGGACGGGTTCTTGCCGCCCCAAATCACGAACTGGAAGGCGGGATAGAAGCGATCGGATTCGGAGAGCGCGATGTCGACAAGGTCCTCAAGCTGCTCGACTGCCGCGCCGCCCGCCCCGCGCAAGAGCAGGCTGTGGCGGAAGGTCGGCGTGGCGTCGTCCAGGCACAATTCGAAATGCCCGGCCCACAGCGATTCGTTGATCAGCGCCAAAAGGTCGACCACCGGCCGCTTGCGGGCGTCGGGAACCTTCACGTCGAGCGAGCACGAGAACTGCAGCGCGCAAAGATCGGGATGCCAGGCGAAGAACAGGCGGTAATCGCCCCAGCGGCCGGCGATCTGCGCCAGCAATTCCTCCTCGCCGGCCCGCTCGAACGGCCAGTCATGGGCGCTGACGATTTCCTCCACCAGATCGAGCGGGTTGGACTGGGAGGGGCTGCGCTCGGCAAGTGAAAGCGTCATCGCTACCCCTCCTGCGACGGCCCGTGCGCCGGTACGCACGGAACCCTCATCCCAGATGTCGTAGGCCCCACTTGATCTTGTGGAATAGGGACCTTGACCCGCTACAGGAGGTAAACTGTGTCAATTCATTGAGTCGCACAAGAGGAAAGTTATGACGGGATTGTGGACTACTCCGGCTGGTGCTCGCGGCTGCCCGGCGGCGCGGCGCGCCCGGCCTCGAGCGCGGCAACGCGGGCGGCCAGGCGCTCCTGTTCCTCGCGTGCCGCTTGAGCCATGGCGCGCACCACCTCGAACTCCTCGCGCGTGACCAGGTCCATGCCGGCCAGGATGCGCTCGAACTGCTGGCGCAGGCGCGCCTCGACCTCCTCGCGCACGCCGGCCAGCGTGCCGAGCGCGCCGCCAGCGACGCGCGCCAGGTCGTCGATCAGCCGATGGTCGAATTGCATGGCGGTGCTCCTTGTTCGTCGGGCAAGACTATCACCCCGGGCTCGTTGCGCGCACCACCGGGACCGGGCTTGCATTGACCTGCATAGGTGGATATCGCTCTCCCACGCTTTCATCCGTCATGGCCGGCCTCCGAGCCGGCCATCCACGCCGACCGCGTGGCACATGGAAGCGTGGATGGCCGGATCAAGCCCGGCCATGACGTCCATGGAAGCGATGGAGCGATGGAGCGCATGATCCTCGTGACCGGCGGGGCCGGGTTCATCGGGTCGAACCTGCTGGCCGGGCTGGAAGCGCGCGGGCCCGCCGCGCTGGCGGTCTGCGACCGCCTGGGCCAGGACGACAAGTGGCGCAACATCGCCAAGCGCGAGATCGCCGCCTTCGTGCCGCCCGAGCGCCTGGCGGCGTTCCTCGACGCGAACCGCGACGCGCTCGACGCCGTATTTCATCTCGGCGCCGTTTCCTCCACGACCGAGAAGGACGCCGACCTGATCGTCGAATCGAATTTCACCCTGTCGCTGCAGCTCTGGGACTGGTGCGCGCGGCACGGCAAGCGGCTGATCTACGCTTCCTCGGCCGCGACCTATGGCGACGGCGCTCAGGGCTTCGACGACGACGCCTCGGTCGCGCACCTGGCGAAGCTGAAGCCGCTCAACGCCTATGGCTGGAGCAAGAACGCGTTCGACCGCCGCGTCGCGCGGATCGTCCAGGGCAACGGCCCGCGTCCCCGGCAATGGGTCGGCGTCAAGTTCTTCAACGTCTACGGGCCCAACGAGTACCACAAGGGCGCGATGGCCTCGGTCGCCTACCACACGTATCGGCGCATCAAGGAAGGCGGGCGGGCGCGCCTGTTCCGCTCGCACAATCCCCAATACAAGGACGGCGGGCAGAAGCGCGACTTCGTGTGGGTCGGCGACTGCGTCGACGCGTTGCTGTGGCTCTACGACCATCCGGACAAGGAGGGCCTCTACAATATCGGCAGCGGCGCGGCGCGCAGCTTCCTCGACCTGACCAACGCCGTCTATGCGGCGCTGGGCCGCACGGCGGAGATCGAATGGGTCGACACGCCCGAGGATATCCGCGCCAAGTACCAGTACTTCACGCAGGCCAAGATCGACCGCCTGCGCGCCGCCGGCTATCAGAAGCCGACGACGACGCTCGAGGACGGGGTCGCGACCTATGTGCGCGACTTCCTGGAATCGGCGGATCCGTATCGATAGAAGCTGCACCGCGCTCTCGTCCTTCGACAAGCTCAGGACGAGGATGAAATGAGATCCTCATCCTGAGCTTGTCGAAGGATGAGCCTGTCGAAGGATGAGCCTGTCGAAGGATGAGCTGTCGAAGGACGCCTGTAAGAATCGCGCATGTACGCCCTGCCCTTCCCCATGATCGACCCGATCGCGCTGCAAATCGGGCCCTTCGCCGTGCGCTGGTACGCGCTGGCCTATATCGCCGGCATCGTCTCGGGCTGGCGCTATTCGCTGCGCCTGTGCCGGGAGCGGCCCGAGCTGGTCACGCCCGAGCAAATGGACGATTTCATCATGTGGCTGACGCTCGGCATCATCCTGGGCGGCCGCGTCGGCTACGTGCTGTTCTACAATCCGCTGCACTTCCTCGCCAACCCGCTGGAGATCCCGGCGCTGTGGCACGGCGGCATGTCGTTCCACGGCGGGCTGATGGGCGTGCTGCTGGCGATGTTCCTGTTCGCGCGCAAGCGCGGCATCCGCTTCTTCGCGCTCGCCGACGTGGTGGCGGTATGCGTGCCGTTCGGCCTGTTCTTCGGCCGGATGGCGAACTTCATCAACGGCGAGCTCTATGGCCGCGCCACCGACCTGCCCTGGGCCATCGTGTTCCCGTCCAAGGATGCGGGCCCCCTGCCGCGCCATCCGAGCCAGCTCTACGAAGGCTTCCTCGAGGGCGTCATCCTGTTCGCCGTGCTGTGGCTGCTGATGCGCTACGCCGACGCGCGCCGCAAGGTCGGCATGCTGAGCGGGACATTCCTGATCGGCTATGGCTGCGCGCGCTTCCTGGTCGAGTTCGCGCGCGAGCCCGACGTGCAGCTGGGCTACCTCGCCTTCGGCCTCACCATGGGCCAGTACCTGACCCTGCCGATGCTCGCCTACGGCGCCTACCTGGTCGCGACGGCCAGGCGCGCGTCGTGAACGAACTCCAGCGCCGGCTGGTCCGGCGCATCCGCGCCGAGGGGCCGATCGCCGTCGCCGAGTACATGGCGCAATGCCTGCTCGATCCGCGCGACGGCTATTACGTGCGCGCCGATCCGCTGGGCCGCGCGGGGGACTTCATCACCGCGCCGGAGATCAGCCAGATGTTCGGCGAGCTGCTGGGCCTGTGGGCGGTCGATGCCTGGCAGCGCCTGCTGGGATCGCCGCGCGAATTTTGCCTGGTCGAGCTGGGGCCCGGCCGGGGCACGCTGATGGCCGACGCGCTGCGCGCATCGCAGGCGCTGCCGGCCTTCGTGGCCGCCGCGCGCGTGCATCTGGTCGAGGCGAGCCCCACGCTCCGCGCCAAGCAGCGCCAGGCGCTCGCCGGCCACGCGGTCGAATGGCACGGCGGCCTGGACAGCGTTCCCGAGGCTCCGATCGTCCTGCTGGCGAACGAGTTCTTCGACGCGCTGCCGCTGCGGCAATTCGTGCGCACGGAGCGCGGCATCGCCGAGCGCATGGTCGGGCTGGATGCGTCGGGCGAAGGGTTGCGCTTCGGGCTTGGCCCGGCGCCCAGCCCCTGGACGCCGGCATTGCCGCGGGCGCTGCGCGACGCGCCGCTCGGCACGCTGGTCGAGTATTCGCCGGCCTCGATCGGCGTCGTCCGGGCCATCGCCGGACGAATCGCGCGCCAGGGCGGCGCCGCGCTGGCGATCGACTATGGCGCCGGCGAGAGCGGCCCGGGCGACACGCTGCAGGCCGTGCGCCGGCACGGGCGGCACGAGGTGCTGGACGATCCGGGCGAGGCCGATCTCAGCGCCCGCGTGGATTTCGCCGCCCTGGCCGAAGCCGCGTCCGCGGCCGGCGCCGCCGCGTTCGGCCCCGTGCCGCAGGGCGTGCTGCTGGAGCGCCTGGGCATCGCCGCGCGCGCCGCCGCGCTGGCCGCCAAGGCTACGCCGGCGCAGGCGGCCGAGATCGAACTGGCGCGCGCGCGGTTGATCGGCGGAACGGAAATGGGCACCTTGTTCAAGGCCTTGGCGCTGGTCCCGCAGGGAAGCGCGCCGCCGGCCGGGTTCACCGAGGACGAAGGGCTGTTCCGCGGTCAATGATCACGCTTGGCATCCTGAACGAGCTGGAGGGCGTGCGGCACGCGTTCTTCACGCGCAACGGCGGCGCCAGCGAAGGGCTCTATGCCAGCAACAACTGCGGCTTCGGCTCGGGCGACCTGCCGTCCTGCGTGGCGGAGAACCGGCGTCGCTCGATGGCCAGGCTCGACCTGCCGGGCGAGGCGTTGGTGACGGTGCACCAGGTGCACGGCCGCGAGGTCGCGACGGTGGAGCGGCCCTGGCCGCATGCCGAGGCGCCCAAGGCCGATGCGATGGTGACGAATCGCCCGGGCGTCGCGCTCGGCATCCTCGGCGCCGATTGCGCGCCGGTGATGTTCGTGGATCCCGAGGCGCGCGTGATCGGCGCCGCCCATGCCGGCTGGCGCGGGGCGCTGGCCGGCGTCACCGACGCCACCGTCGCCGCGATGGCGAAGCTCGGCGCCGCGCCCAACCGCATCTACGCCGTGATCGGCCCCTGCATTGCCCAGCGCTCCTACGAGGTAGGCCCGGAATTTCCGCGCCCTTTCCTGGCCGAGAACCCGGCCAACACGGACTTCTTCGCGCCGTCCGCGCGCAACGGCCACCTGATGTTCGACCTTGTGGGCTATCTCGGGCGCCGGCTGGGCGCGCTCGACCTGCATTTCGTTTCCGGCGTTCCCTACGATACCTGTCGGGAAGAAGACCGGTTCTTCAGCTATCGCCGCGCCACGCTGCGCGGCGAGAGGGACTACGGGCGCAACCTGTCCGCAATCGCCTTGGAGGGCTAGGACCGATGGCAGTGCATTTCAGCGCGGAGGAACTGGCCGGGCGGCGGCAGAAGGCCTCGGCGGCGATGATCAAGCAGGGGCTCGACGGGCTTCTGATGTTCCGCCAGGAGAGCATGTACTACCTCTCCGGCTACGACACGTTCGGCTACGTCTTCTTCCAGTGCTACTACCTGGGCGCGGACGGGAAGATGTTCCTGTTGACCCGCGTCCCCGACCTGCGCCAGGCGCAGCATACCTCGGTGATCAAGGACATCCGCATCTGGGTCGACCGCGAGGGCGCGACGCCCGCGGAGGACCTGCGCGTGGCGCTCGAGGAATACGGCTGCAAGGGCAAGAGGCTGGGCGTGGAATACGAGGCCTATGGCCTGACCGCGCGCAACGGCAAGCGGCTGGAAGCGGCGCTGGCGGGATTCTGCACGCTGGTCGACGCGTCCGAGCTGGTCAACAAATTGCGCGTGGTGAAGAGCCCGGCCGAACTCGCCTATGTGCGCAAGGCGGCCGAACTCGCCGACGCGGCGCTGCTCGAGGCCAACCGGCTGGCCAAGCCCGGCGCGTTCGAGGGCGACATCCTGGCGGCGATGCACGGCGCCATCTATCGCGGCGGCGGCGACGATCCGGGCAACGAGTTCATCATCGGCTCGGGCAAGGATGCGCTGCTCTGCCGCTACTTCTCGGGCCGCAAGCATCTGCAGCCCCAGGACCAGCTGATGCTGGAATTCGCCGGGGTCTATCGCCACTACCATTCCTGCCTGATGCGCACGATCCTGATCGGCAAGCCCGACCCGCAGCACCTGGCAATGCACAAGGCGGCGCTGGAGGCGATGGAGGCGTGCAAGGCGGCGCTGAAGCCGGGCCGGCCGATCGGCGAGGTGTTCGACGCCTATGCGCGCGTGTTCGACGGCGCGGGCTTCCGCGCGAATCGATTCAACGCCTGCGGCTACAGCCTGGGCACGACCTTCGCGCCGAACTGGATGGACTGGCCGATGTTCTATCACGGCAATCCGGTGATCGCCGAACCGGGCATGGTGTTCTTCCTGCACATGATTGTGGTGGACAGCGACCGCAATATCGCCATGGCGCCGGGCTATACGGTCGAAGTGACGGACAAGGGCTGCGTGCCATTGTCGAAGCTGCCGCTCGATTTGGTGGTAAACTAGCGCGGGACGGGGCCGATGCCGCATCTGGTGATGCTGCTGGCGTTCATCCTGGTCGGAGTCGTGGTCGGCTGTGTCCTGCTCTAGGCGATTCGCGCGCGTGGCGGTCCTGGCGCTCGGTCTCGCGGCCACCTTGGCCGGCTGCGGCGAGCCGCCGCGCCCCTTCGCCCATGATGGCGAATCCGAGAACCCGCTGCTGCAGGTGGCCAACCCCGAAGGCGTGGCGATCGGCGAGCTGGCCGAGTTCCCGGTCGCGGGCGAGAAGCGCTTCCTCGACGCGCTGGTGGCCCAGCTCCATCGCGCCGAGATCCCCGCCAGCATCGGCCAGGGCAATGCCATGAGCTACCGCCTGGCCGGCCAGGTGATCGAGCGCCCGGCGCCGAAGGGGGTCGAGGTGCTGATCCTCTGGCGGATGGTCAATGCCGACGGGCAGGCGATGGGCAGCCACATGGTGCGCCAGGTCGTCGACGCCAACGCCTGGAAGACCGGCGACCAGGCGCTGATGGTCCTGCTGGCGCGCCAGTCCAGCGCGGGGCTGGTGGCGATGCTGCCCGAGCGCAAGGTCACCGTCGCTGGCCGGCCGGCCGCGTCGGATCCCCCCGCCAACAACGTCGTGCCGCCGATGGGCACGCGGCTGCCGGCGCAGCCCAACCGCACGCCGCGCCCCCAGGTCGCCCAGGTCGGACCCAGCGCGCCGGCCCCGTCGGGCGCGCCCGGCGCCAAGAAGCAGGCCGCCGAGCAGCCGCCGGTCGCGCTGCGCCCCGTGGAGGGCGCGCCGGGCGACGGCGCCGAGGCGCTGCAGAAGGCGATGACGCATTTCCTGAACCTGGCCAACGTGCCGCTGGTGAGCGAGCACGAGAGCCCCTTCGCCATCATCGCCGGCAAGGTCGCGCTGAGCGAGCCGGCGCAGCGCCAGCAGACCGTGCGGATCGAATGGATCCTCTATGCCCCGGCCGGCTGCCGGATGGGTACGGTCAGCCAGGCGAACCAGATTCCCGCCGGCAAGTTCGACGGGCCCTGGGGCGATGCCGCCTATGCCGTCGCCGAGGGCGCCTCCCAGGGCCTGACCGAGCTGCTGGAGCAGCTCGTCGCCATGCCGCAGGACCAGCGATGCAAGCGCTAGGCGCGATCCGCGTCGCGTACCTGGCGCTGGGCGTGGCGCTGGGCCTGGCCGGGCTCGGGCTCGCGGGCTGCGGCGGGTTCGACGTCGACAAGGGCAAGTCGCGCGCGCCGGCAGCGGCGTCGGACCAGGTGCCCGCGAACACGATCGCGGGTTCGGTCGAGGTCGACGGCGCCGGGTCGAGCGCCAATGTGCGGGTCGAGCTTTACGACGTGACCGGCCGCGATCCCGTCGAGGCGGTCAAACGCGGCGATCCGCTGGTGGTGGCGCGCACGGCACGCGACGGGCGCTACAGCTTCATCCTGGGCAGCCTGGCGCGGGCGCCCGCCGGCCAGTCCAAGACCTGGCTGGTGCGGGCGGGCGGCGAGGCGGCCGACAATCCCAAGGGGCCCGAAGCCACCGTCACCTTCACCAGCGCCGCCGCGCGCGGGCGCCTGCCGCCGCTCTACCTGTGGGACGGCGCGCCCAAGGTCGAGACCGGCGACGAGCGGCTGACCTTCCGCCTGGCGCCGCTGCCGCCGGCCAAGCGGGTCGAGCCGCCGGTCTATGGCGTCGAGCTGACCTCGGCCGGCGGCGGCGTGCCGCTGGTGCCGCCGTTGGGCGGCGCGCCCGAGGCGTCGCTGCCCCGCCTGGCGCTGCAGGAATTCACCTGGTCGTACCGCCCGCTCGCCGCCATCGACCACGGCCAGGCGGACGGCACGGTCTACCACGCCGTCTATCGCGGCGGGCTGCGCCAGGTCCAGGGCGGCAATCCGCCGCCGCTCACCCGCCAGCGCGACGCCAAGCTGGTGCCGCCGGGCCTGGGATTCCGCGCGCTCACCGACGGCCGGCTCGACAACATGCTGCCCCACGCCATGCCGCCGGACGGCAAGGTCGAGATCGACCTGGGGACGCCGACCGAGGTGGGACAGGTCTACCTGCTGGGCCTGGAAATCGCCGGCAGCGACCAGGTGACGGTCCACCTGTCGGCCGGTCCGGGCCAGCTGGGTCCCCCGCTGGTCCAGGTGCCCGCCCGCGACGCGCTGGAGATCAAGCTGCCCCCGGGCTCGCGCGGCCGGTACCTGACGGTGCGCTTTGCCGGGCAATTGACCGCGCTGGGCGAAATCGTGGCCTACCCGCCGTTGGCGGCCCAGCAATGGGAGGCCGCCAAGCCCGTGGCCCCCTTCAGCAATCAGGTTTACAGCACCCCGGTGAATTGATAGGTTCCGCCCGCTTTTCCGGGCTGGGGCCAGAATTTCGTTAACATTTCAAGACGGTGTCGGGACGGCGATATGAAGATCCTCGCCGGCAACAGCAATCGGTCTTTGGCCGAGGCGATCGCCGCCTACCTCAACGTTCCCATGACCAAGGCCGCGATCCGGCGGTTCGCGGACATGGAGATCTTCGTCGAGGTGCTGGAGAACGTGCGCGGCGAGGACGTATTCGTGATCCAGTCGACGTCCTTCCCGGCCAACGACAACCTGATGGAGCTCCTGGTCTGCATCGACGCGCTGAAGCGCGGCTCGGCCAAGCGGATCACGGCGGTCATCCCCTACTACGGCTACGCGCGCCAGGATCGCAAGACCGGCCCGCGCACGCCGATCTCGGCCAAGCTGGTCGCCAACCTGATCACCGCCGCCGGCGCCGACCGCGTGCTGACGCTCGACCTGCACGCCACGCAGATCCAGGGCTTCTTCGACGTGCCCACCGACAATCTCTACTGCGAGCCGGTCTTCACCAAGGATATCGTGGCGAGCTTCCCCAGCGAGACGCCGATGATCGTGTCGCCCGACGTGGGCGGCGTGCTGCGCGCGCGGGCGATCGCCAAGCGCATCGACAGCGAGCTCGCGATCATCGACAAGCGCCGCGAGCGCGCCGGCATGTCCGAGGTCATGAACGTGATCGGCGACGTGGAGGGGCGGCACTGCATCCTGGTGGACGACATCGTCGATTCGGCCGGCACGCTGTGCAACGCCGCCGTGGCGCTGAAGGAGCACGGCGCCAAGTCGGTGACCGCCTATGTGACGCATGGCGTCCTGTCGGGCGGCGCGGTGGCGCGGGTGAAGGCCTCGCCCTTGGAGGCCCTGGTCACGACCGACAGCATCCAGGCGACCGACGAGATGAAGGGCGCCAACAACATGCGCCAGATCACCATCGCGCCGCTGCTGGCCGAGGCGATCCACCGCATCAGCGAGGAGCGCTCGGTATCGAGCCTGTTCGACTGACTTGAGATTCCCGCCGGGCGACCGGCGGGTGTGCGTGGGGC
>JADLEG010000125.1 GCA_020846275.1 Alphaproteobacteria bacterium | reverse complement strand
CCAGCTGCAGTCCCACCTGTCCCAGCAGGGCGCCGACCTGCTGATCGACTTCGGCCCCCAGGGCTCCTTCCTCATCCAGAACACAACCCTCGCCCAGATAACCGCCGCACAGGTCGCTCTCGGGTAGTTCCTACTTGTAGACCTCCACGGGCGGCGGGTTGCGATCCATCGAGGTGCGGCGCTGGTGCCAGTAGGGATAGGCCAGCGGGCGCTGGCTGACCTTGTCCAGCCGCGCCATCTGGTCGGCGGAAAGCTTGAAGTCCACCGCGCCGAGATTGTCGCGCAGCTGCGACTCGTTGCGGGCGCCGATCACCACGGTCGAAATCGTCGGCCGCTGCAGCACCCAGTTGAGCGCGACCTGCGAGACGCTGCGCCCGGTCTCCCTGGCGACGGCGTCGAGCAGGTCGACGATGTCGAAGAACTGCGCCTCGGGGATGGTCGGGCCCAGGCTGCCGATCGTCGCATGGCGCGTGCCGGCCGGCGCCGGCTGGCCGCGCCTGATCTTGCCGGTGAGCTGCCCGCCCGCCAGCGGGCTCCACACGACCGCGCCGACCTTCTGGTCGATCGCCAGCGGCATCAGCTCCCATTCGTAGTCGCGCCCGACCAGCGAGTAGTAAAGCTGGTGCGCGACGTAGCGCGTCCAGCCGTAGCGGTCGGCGATGGCCTGGGCCTTCATCAGGTGCCAGCCGGAGAAGTTCGAGCAGCCGATGTAGCGAACCTTGCCGGCGCACACGAGGTCGTCGAGCGCGCGCATCGTTTCCTCGACCGGCGTCTGCGCGTCGAAGCCGTGCATCTGCCAGAGGTCGATGTAGTCGGTGCCCAGGCGCTTGAGGCTCGCCTCGCAGGCCGCAACCAGGTGATGGCGCGAGGAGCCCAGGTCGTTCGGCCCGTCGCCGGTCTTGAACGTGGCCTTGGTCGAGATCAGCAGCCGGTTGCGCCGTCCGGCCATCGCCTTGCCCAGGATCTCCTCGGCCAGTCCGCCGGAATAGGCGTCGGCGCTGTCGACCATCGTGCAGCCCGCGTCCAGCGCGATGTCGATCAGCCGCTTCGCCTCGGCCACGTCGGTCGACCCCCAGGCGCGGAAGAACTCGTTGCCGCCGCCGAACGTCGCCGTTCCCAGGCTCAGCGCGGGCACCTTGAATCCCGAGCCGCCCAGCAACCGATGCTCCATGCCCGTCCTCCGACTGTGTTTGTCCCGCGGTCCGGCCGCGCAAGATGCGCACCGCCCCGCTGCCCGGCGGTTGCCTGGCCCGCCGCCGCCCGGCGACCCTATCGCACCGGGCGGACAGCGCAAGGAATCCGACCGCGTAGGGCCTAGCGGTTCTTGCCCTGCGGATTCTTGCCGCCGCTCGCGGCTTCGATCAGCGACGGGGGCGTTCCCGGCTTGGCTTTCGCCGCCGCTGCTTTCTTGGGTTTCTTCTTTTCGCGGTTCGACCGTTGCTGTCCCTTGGCCATGTCTTCCCCCTTCAGCCCTTCGCGCCGCTGGCAGCGCCGATCAGGCTCAATTGACGGTTGCCGGAAGGGTCAAATGGCGCACATCCAGGGCCGGAATGCATCCAAAAAATTCGACCCAGGCGGCGCCAGCGCGGTTCGCGGCGTCGACCGCCGATCGTCACAAAACCATGGCAAAGAGCCGTGCTGCGCGGTACAACCACCGGCACGGCGCGAACCTCGCCGGCAGTCCGGCACCGATCGGCGGGGCGCGGCATCCGCCAGGACGGCGCTCGACCGCCGGATCGTGTTCCAGTCGAACACAAGGAGCGTCCCATGGCCTTCAAGCCGAACTACAACCTCGCGCGCGCGGACCGCAATCGGGCGAAGCAGGCGCGGCGCGATGAGAAGCTGCGCAAGAAGCTGGAAGCAAGCGAACTGCGCAAGGCGGCGCAGAATGCCCAGCCGCCGGCGACGGCGGAAGCCGAGCCCGGGGCTGAGAAGGACAAATAGCGGCGATTGCGACCGGGCCCGGGGGGCCTCGCGATCGGTTCAGGAAATTCTGCGGAGAGAACGATGGCCGGCAAGAAGTCCAAGGCGGGGGACAGCGCGTTCCTGATGTTCGACGTGATCTACGAGGACGGGTTCCGCAGCTCGAACCGCAAGGTGCCGCAGGCCGAACTCGGCCCGTTCGACCGCGACGACACCATCCGCGCCATTCTCGAGGCCCAGGACCGCAAGATCGCCGAGCTTTCCGGCCGCCCGCGCGGCCGGATCAAGACGATCAGCAAGTCCGCCGGCTGAGGCCGCCGCCGAAATGGTGCCGCCGGGGTGACTTGAAGAATTTCCCGGCCGTCCATGCAGGAGGGCTTCATTCGATCGATTGCGGCTGCGGGCCCGTCTGCTGCGGCCCGGACGAAATCAGGCTCCCGACCAGATCAACGGCTGCCTTGGGGTGATAGGGCTTCAACAGGTAGGGGCGCGACCGATAGCCCGGCGGTATCCATGACGGCGAGTAGCCGGTGGCAATGCAGAAGGGTATTCCGCGCGCGTCCAAGGCGGCAACCACCCCCATGCTTCGACGCCCGCCCAGGTTCAGATCAAGGATGGCGGCGTCGGGCCGGACCTTGTCCAGGACCGCAAGGGCCTCGTGCTCCGTTTTGACGGGACCCAGCACCAGATAGCCGGCCGCTTGAAACGCCGCATGCAAATCGCGGGCGGCAAAGAACTCGTCTTCCACCACGAGGACGGTCTTGCGAACGCTCATTGGATTATCCGCCTCTGCCGCTGCGTACCGCTGGAAAGGCCGGCGCTGTCAGCCAGAATGAGATGGTGCGACCTGCCTGCCGGCGCCTTGAACAATCGAGACATGTAACATTCGCCCGACGCGGCCGTTCCGGCGCCAGATATGTTTAGCGGCAGTCCCGCTCGCCCGCCGTGCCCGTTTCAAGCCGGAAGCTGCGGGAGGGGCGGCGGGAACCGCTTGGCCCGGCCGACGTTGACGGACGAATTGCCGTGCAATCCCAAATCGAAAGGTAAGAGCCATGGCCAAGGCCCGTGCGATGAACGCCATCGAACTGCTCAAGGCCGACCACCGCGCGGTGGAAGAGCTGTTCGCGAAGTTCGAGAAGGCGCGCGGCAACAAGGCCGACATCGCCCAGAAGATATGTCACGAGCTGATCGCGCACACCATCATCGAGGAGGAAATTTTCTATCCCGCGTTGCGCGGCAAGATCGAGGACGACCTGCTCGACGAAGCCTATGTCGAACACGACGGCGCCAAGATACTCATCGCCGAGATCCTGGCGGGCGCGCCCTCCGACGACTTCTACGATGCGAAAGTCACGGTTCTGTCCGAGGAGATCAAGCATCACGTCAAGGAAGAGGAGAAGCGGGGCGAGGGCATGTTTGCCCAGGCGCGCGAGGCTGGCGTCGATCTCGACGCCCTTGGCGAAGCGATGGATGCCCGCAAGCGCGAGGTAATGCCGGAGGTCCAGGCGAGCGGCGCCGAGATGATCGAGACCCGGACGATCCAGGGCGAGCCGCCGGCCAAAGGGACGCCGCCCGTCTACCAAGCCGCGGAATAGCCGATCGCGCCCGATCGGGCGCTAGCGTGGACTCCCTGAACTCGTCGGTTGCGCCGATACCGGGGTGTCGTCGAGGGGCTTCTTGTACATTCCCAGTTCGTAGATCGATGTTTCGCGCGCGAATCCCTTCAGCGGCCGCGCGCCCAGGAATGTCGTTTCGACGATCCGCTCGACCGCCGCTGCCACGCGTTGACTGGCCAGCACCTGGCCGGCCAGCGCCTCGTCGCAGAGCCGCGACGCCAGATTCGTTACCGTGCCGATCGCCGCATAGTCGAAGCGATGCTCGAAGCCGATCTGCCCCAGGGTGGCGAACCCCCGGGCAATGCCGATGCCGAAGCCAAGGCTGTGGCCCCGGCTTCGCCAGCTCCGGGTCAGCACGGCGACGTCGTCGCGCATCCGCAACGACATGGCGACCGCCCGTTCGGTGTGATCGGCGCAGGGCAGCGGGTCGTTGAACACGACCAGCAGCCCGTCGCCGGAAAACCGCTCCAGCGTTCCTTCGTGATGGACGATCAACCGGCCGAGCACTTCATGGTACTCGCGCAGGACCGTCATCACTTCTTCGGGCTCCGACATCTCCGCGAACGGCGTGAATCCGCGCAGGTCGCAGAAGACGATCGTCACCTCGCGGCGATGGCTCTGCAGGACGTTCTTGTCGCCGGACGACACGATGAGCTCGGCCACCTGGGGCGGCAGAAAGCGCTTCAGGCGCGACATGCGTTCGATCTCGCCGACCTGCTCGGCCACCCTTTCCTCGAGCTTGCGGTTCCATTCCGCAAGCTCGCTCGCCTGGGCCTCGAGGCGTCGCGCCTGGGATTGCACCTCGTCATGCAGGTGCTTGATTCGCAGGATCGAGCGGACGCGGGCGAGCAGGGCGGCGGTATCCACCGGCTTGGTCAGGTATTCGTCCCCGCCGCTTTCCAGGCCGGCGATGATGTCCTTGGTGTCGCCCTTCGCCGTCACCAGGATGATCGGAATGAACGGCAGCGTCCGGTCCGCGCGCAGCTCGCGGCATACCTGCAGCCCGTCTTTCTTCGGCATCATCACGTCGAGCAGCACGAGCTCGGGCAGGTGTTCGCGAACCTTGGCGATCGCCTCCTCGCCGTCGGCCGCGGTCAGGATTTCGTAGCCCTGGCTGCCAAGGCGCGTCGCGATGATATCGATGTTCGCGGGATTGTCATCGACGACAAGGATGCGGGATGGGGCTGGCATGGGGCGATCCGGACCGGCAGGTCAGCCAAGAAATTCGCGCACTTTTTGCAGCAGCTGGCGCGGGCTGAACGGCTTGGCCACGTAGCCGTCGCAGCCGGCGGCGCGGGTCTTGGCCTCGTCGCCGGCCAGCGCATAGGAGGTGACGGCGATGATCGGGATGCGGCTCAATTCCGGCTCCTTCTTGATTCGCCTTGTCGCCTCGTATCCATCGATGACCGGCAGCTGGATGTCCATGAGGATCAGGTCGGGGCGATGTTCCTTCGCCATCGAAATGCCTTCCTCGCCCGTCTGCGCCTCCAGAAGCGCATAGCCGGCGCTCGACAGCAAGTCGCGCATGATCCGGCGATTGTCTTCCGTGTCCTCGACGATGAGGATGCGCTTGCTCATGCGACTTCCTTTGCGGTGACCGTCTGGATCGGCAGATGGACAAGGAAGGTCGAGCCGTGGCCGGGCGTCGATTGCACCCTGATCGTGCCGCCATGCAGCTCGACGATGCGCTTCGAGATGGCGAGCCCCAGGCCGCTGCCGCCCTTCTTGCGCGTGCTGGAATTGTCGACCTGCTGGAATTCCTCGAAGATGCGCGCCTGCTCCTCCACCGGTATTCCCGGCCCCGTATCCGCGACGGCGATCGTGAAGAAACCGGCATCGGCGGTCGCGGTGACCGTGACCGAACCGGCGTCGGTGAACTTGATCGCGTTGCCCACGACGTTCAGCAGAACCTGGGTCAGGCGGCGCTCGTCGCCTGCGCCATCCGGCAATGCAGGTGCGATGTCGGCGGTCAAGGCGAGCCCCTTCGCCCGCGCCAGCGACTCGGTGGCGTCGATCACCGATTGCACGACGGCCTTCACGGAATAGTCGCCGACCGCCAGGGCAAGCTGGCCCGCCTCGATCTTGGCGAGGTCGAGCACGTCGTTGATGAGGCCCAGCAAATGCTTGCCGTTGGCCTGGACGCGCTCCAGCACGGAACGCGACTTGTCGCCCAGTTCGCCATAGAGCCCGTCGAGCATGAGCTCGGTGTAGCCGAGGATCGCGTTGAGCGGCGTGCGAAGCTCGTGGCTCATGTTGGCCAGGAACTGCGACTTGTGGGCGCTGGCGATCTCGATCTGCCTTCCCTTCTCCTCGATCTCGCGGAACAGGCGCGCATTCTGGATCGCCAGGCTCGACTGGCTTGCGAAGGTGCTCAGCAGATTGACGGTTCCCAAGGCGAAATCTCCCGTGCGCCGGCGATGCAGGACAAGGGCCCCGAAGATCCGATCGGCCCGGACCAGCGGGACGATCAGGGCCGAGCGGTAGCCGGCGGCAAGCGACATGTTTCGCAACGGCATCGGCGGCAATGCGGCAAGGTCGGCGATCTGGACCGGCTCGTGGGCGTGCGCCGCCTTGCCCATGACGGTCTCGCCCTCGCTGATGCTCGTGGCGCGCACTTCCGCCTCCAGGGACGGGGGCAGGCCGACGGCGTGCCACAACAGGAACTCGCGCGTGCGGCGCTTGTATCGAAAGACCGAGCAGCCGTCGGCTTCGCCCAGTTGCATGGCGCGCGCCACCACCGTGTCGAGGACCGTCCGCAGGTCGAGGGTGGAGCTGACCGCCCGCCCGACCTCGCCCAGGGCCTTCAGTTCCTCGACCGAGCGCGCCAGTTCCGTCGTGCGCGTCTGCAGCTCGTCGAACAGGCGGACATTGGCGATCGCGATGACAGCCTGGTCGGCGAAGGTCTCGGTCAGCTCGATCTCGCGACCCGTGAAGGGGCGCACCTCGGGGCGGATAAGGGCGATCACGCCGATCGGCTTGCCTTCGCGCATCAACGGCACGGCCAGCACCGAGCGCATTCCGTAACGGATCGAGGAATCCCGGCGCGTGTAGTCCGGATCGCCGAGCGTGTCGACGATGTGGCAGGTGCGTCCGTCAATCAACGCTCGACCCGCCGCGGTCCCGCGTCCCCCATTCGGCACCTGCCTGCTCGCGACGGCGAAGAACTCCGCCGACATACCGTGCCCGGCGCGTACCCTCAGCTCGCCGTTGTCATTGGTGCCGATCCAGCCCTTTTCGGCATCGGCCAAGGTGGCCGCAGTTTTCAAAAGGTTTTGCAACACAGGATCGAGCTCGAATGGCGACCGGCTGATGACCTTCAACACCTCTGCGGTTGCCGTCTGCTGCTCCAATGACTCGCGCAGCTCCTGCGTACGCTCCTCGACCTTCCGCTCAAGCCCGGCATAGGATTCCTGCAGATCCTCGGCCATGCGATTGAACTGGTGAGCCAGGCTTTCGAGCTCGTCGCCCGTGCGGATGTCGATCCGGCGGTGCAGGTCGCCGGCGCCCAGCCGCGCCGCGCCTTCCTGCAGCGCCTGGATCGGAACGACCATGCGGCGCGCCAGAAAAAGCCCGGCCAGGACGGCGAGCGCGAGGCCGAGCAGCATCAGCGCGGCGGTGCGCTGCGCCGACTCGTAGAGCGGCTTGTAGGCTTCGCTCAGCGGCATGTCGACGAACACGGTCCAATCGACGGGCTTGATGACGGCGTTCGCGGTCAATACAGGGCGGCCCGCCGGATCGGCGCCGATCAAAGGCTCCTCGCGATCCGCGGCTGCCGGCGGCGGCGCCAAGGCCACGGCGACCTGGGAAAGCCCGGCAAAGTCGGTCTTGCGCAGCACCAGCCCGATGTCGGGATGGGCGATCAGAAGCCCCCGCGCATCCACGACATAGGCGTAGCCCGCCTGTCCGACCTTGATCCGCGAGATCACGTCCCAGATGAACTTCAGGTTGACCTCGGCCACCGTGACGCCCGTGTCGCGGCCGGTGCCGGCGATCGCGACGGTGATATAGGGCTCGGACTCCTTGCGGAAATAGACCGGGCTGTACCAGGTCTTGTGGGCCTTCGCCGCGACGAACCGCGGGTCGCTGGAAAAATCCGTCCGCGTGCCGGTCGCGTCCATCGCCAGCCGCGACACACGCAGCTCTTCCAGGCCGCCAGCGTCGAGATGGCCGATCTCGGTGACCGCCGGCGCCTGGCGCAGCAGCTGCAGGTATTCGATGCGCCGCTGGTCGACGACCGACGACGACCATTGCGCCCGCGTGGTCCACCCGATCTGGCGCGTGATCTCGTCCATGAACTGCTCGATGCGCGCGGCGGCGGCGATGGCCTTTTCGCGTTGAAGCTGCGCCAGCGCGGCCTTGTTCTCGCCGTACGAAAACCAGATCTCCAGCCCGCCGCTGGCAAGCAAGGCTCCGCCCACCAGCACGGCAAACAGCAAAATGTACTTGCGGAACAGCCGGCTGCGCGGGCGTCGCACGGGGGGCAGGAGGGCCGCCGGCGCGTCCGAATTCTGCATCGCGTGCGACGATGTTGCGGTCACGCGATCACCTCGTCGCGCCGGGGAGAGCCGCAGGCGCCCGCATGATAAGAAGTTCGGCCGCCGGATGTAACAACATGATTCGGCACGAGTTTTTAGATCCCAGATTAGGATAGAGGCCGTCCTCCCGCGTGTCTGTGTGAAATTGCACAATCGGCCGCGCGACCGGGGGCCGCCGCCGGATCAGTTTTCGCGGACCTTTTCGATCATCGCCGACAGCGCGGCGACGTCATTGACCACAAGGCCGCTTCGGTCCCGCTCGAGGATGCCCGCGCGCGCCAGGCGGCTGAGCTCGCGCGCCACCGCCTCGCGGTTCGTAGCCACCCGGCTGGCGATGTCGGCATGGCGCGGCACCGGGGCGAGCACCGCCCGGTTCTTCTGCACCCCGGCCTCGCGCGCCATCCGCACCAGCTCGGCCTGGATACGGTTCTGGACGGGCAGCGTCCCGTAGTCGACGACGCGCTCCGACAGGTTGCGCACGAGCGTGGCCAGGTTCTTGAGCAGGCGCTCGGTGACGCCGTGCTGCCGGCGCAGCAACGCCCAGAACCGATCGCGCGGCAGCGACGCCAGCACCGCCGGGCTCAGCGCCACGACGCTTGCCGAGCGCGGCTGCCCGTCGATCGCCGACAATTCGCCGAAGCTGGCGCCCGCCGGCAGGTCGCGGAACGAGACCTCGCGGCCCGTGGACGAGAAGATCGTCACGCGCACGCGCCCCTCGGCGACGAAGAACACGTCCTTGTTGTCGCTTTCCTGGTCGAAGACCTGCTGGCCGCGCCGATACGTGCGCCACGTGGCGCTCGCGGCGAGCGCCTCGATCTCCCCTGCCGGCATGTCCCGCAGAAGCTCGCTCTGTGCCAGGAGTTGGCGTTTGCGCGCCGGCTCCATGTTTCCCCCTGGCGATATTCTACCGCGTAAAGCCGGCTTCGCCAGTTTCTTCGAGGTGTCGTCGCCAGGGTTGCCCGAAGGGGTCCGGGCGCCCCCGCAGCCGCTAGAACGACATGACGAGCAGGCAGGCGAGCCAGATCGCGGTGGTTCCGATGGCGGCGGACCAGGTGGGAAGGTTGAGGGCGTCAGTCCTATCCATGGCACTCTCCGCAAACCGGATTGGAACTGTCGCCAGCCTAGTGCCGGTCGGGCAAGCGGGCAGTGAGATATTTCACAGAAGGCAGGGATAGCTGCAGGGCGCTGGCCGGGCTCCTGCCCCAAGCTGGACCAAAAAAGCCCCCACTCGATTATCCCGCTGGGGTGATTGCGCACGCGCCAAGAACGGCCATGCCGATGCGCCAGCGAGCAGAGTTATCGCGTGACGGCGTTTCATCGTTTTACCTCTCCTGCCGAGAAGGCGGGCAGGCAGGGTCAAGCTTAACCAGTCGTGCCCACACCGTCTGTGCATACCCGCACTCGGCCGGAAGGAAGCTTTCAGTGCGTTTATGCACAGAAGGCGCGTGGGTGCCCGGCTAGACTTGCCGCGGAAATCGGATCTGGCGGAGGATCGGGTGAAGCGGCGCAGATTCGTGGCGGTTCTCGGCAGCGCGGCGATGGCTTGGCCCGTTGTCGGAGACGCGCAGCCCGCGGGCAAGGTCGCGCGGATCGGGTTGCTGGGGTTCGGCACGGCGCTTGCCTGGGCGCCGCGGGTCGAGGCCTTGCGGGCCGGCTTTCGCGATCTCGGCTATGTCGAGGGCCGGAATCTCGCGATCGAGTTCCGCTGGGCGGAAACGGTCAAGCAGCTGTCCGAACTCGCGGCCGAACTCGTCCGCATGAACGTCGACGTCATCTTTGCGAACTCGTCGACCGAGGTGGAGATCGCGCGACGGGCGACCGCCACGATTCCGATCGTATTCGCCGCGCACGCCGATCCGGTCGGACTGGGGCACGTCGCAACCCTCTCGCGCCCCGGCGGCAATATCACCGGTCTGTCTGCGGTGCTGACGGACCTCGTCGCAAAGGACATGGAGATCCTGAAAGAGGCTCTCCCGCAGGCGACCCGAATTGGGGTTCTCTACAGCCTCGCGGCACCTTCGCACGCGCCGGCCCTGCAGGCCATCGCGGCTGCCGGCCAAAGGCTTGGGGTGCAGGTCACGGCGGCGCCGCTGCAAACCGTCGCCGATATTGAAAGCGCCTTCGCGACGATGAAGCGCGAGCTAGTTGGCGGTTTTCTCGTCCCGGCGACGACGTTCACGCTTTCTCATCGCGCACTGCTGGCCGAACTTGCGCTCAAGCACCGGTTGCCAGGGCTGTTCGGTGCCCGGGAGAATGTGGAGGCGGGCGGTCTGATGAGCTATGCGCCCGACCACCGCGATCTCACGCGTCGCGCCACTCTCTACATCGACAAGATACTCAAGGGCGCCAAGCCCGCCGACCTGCCGATCGAGCAGGCCTCGAAGTACCAGCTTGTCATCAACCTCAAAGCAGCCCATGCGATCGGCGTCGACATCCCGGAGTCGCTGCTCGTCCGGGCCGACGAGGTGATCGAATGAACGCCCATCGGTTCCTGGCACTGGCAGCGGCGGGGCTTGTCCTTCTGCTTGGGCTTGGCGCCGGCCAGGCCCAGGAGCGTCCGTCTCGCCTGGGCGTCATCACGGCGCGCGGGCAGATGTCCGACGCAGGCCCGGTCGGCGCCGGGTTGCTGCGCGAACTCGCCCACTACGGCTACGAACCGGGCCGCAACCTGGTCCTGGTGCGCCGGAGCGCCGAGGGCCGGCCGGATCGGCTGGGCGACCTCGTCGGCGAGCTTGTCGCGGAGAAGGTCGACGCGATCCTCGCCCAAGGCTACCCCGCCGCGAAGGCGGCAAAGGAGCACGCGCCGTCGGTTCCGCTCGTCGTGATGTTCGCCGGCGATCCGGTCGAGACGGGGCTGGTGCGGAGCCTGTCCCGCCCGGGCGGCAATGTGACCGGCATTTCCGATGTCGCATCGGAACTGACGGCGAAGCGCCTCGAGTTGCTCAAGGAGATCATTCCCTCGTTGCGCCGGGTCGCGATGCTGTGGAATGCCAACGACCTTGGCATGACGATGCGGCAGAAGGCGGCCTCGGCGGTTGCCGACAGCTTCGGCGTCGTGGTGCAGCCTCTCGGCATTCGCGAGCCGGAAGACTTCGAGGCGGCCTTTGCGGCGATGACGCGCGATGCGCCCGACGCCATCCTGATGGTTTCCGACGCGCTCACCAGCCTCAACCGCCAGCGCGTGTACCAATTCGCCGCCGCCCGGCGCCTACCCGCGATCTACGAGTTCAAGTACTACGCCCAGGACGGCGGCCTGTTGACCTATGGACCGGACCAGGCCGATTCCGCCGCCCGCGCAGGCGCGCTGGTCGCGCGCATCCTCAAGGGCGCCCGGCCGGCAGACCTGCCCGTGGAGCAGCCCACCAAGTTCGAGTTGGCGATCAATCTCAAGACCGCAAAGGCGCTCGGCATCGCCATCCCGGAGTCCATCCTGGTCCGCGCCGACGAGGTGATCGAATAGGGACGCCGACAGGTCTCGGCATCACCGTTCTCGCCCGCGCCGACGGCAATCGAGGAGCGGGGTGCCCGTACGGCCCGGTGATTATACGAGTGGTGCCCCCGGGGAGACTTGAACTCCCACGTCCTTGCGGACAACAGATTTTGAGTCTGCCGCGTCTGCCATTCCGCCACAGGGGCACGCCGGCGCTCGCGGCCGGCGGGCGCGCATCCTAGCGGGGAAGGCGGCGGCGCGCCAGAACCTCCGCCGGCGCGGGATTCCTGCCGAAACCCTGCCATATCACGTAGTTATGAGTGGGGCCCGGGACAGCCGGCGCTTGTCTGGGCGCCGGCCGCCACCAAATCTCCATGCTGCACAGGCACGTTGCGCCAGGAGGACACCATGATGCGCAGAAGGATGCCCGGGACCGCGCGACCGTTCGTTCCATGGGCCTGCATCGCGGGCACGTTCGCGGTATGGATCGCCGCTCTCGCCATCATGGCCGCCATGCCGAGCGGCCATGCCGCGCCGTCGCATTTCGGCGAACCGACCGGCCTGTTGGTCCTGCACCAGGATCCGCGCACGCTGCAGAGCGTGCCGGTGCGCGAGGTCAGGCCGCTCTAGCCCGTTTCACGCAGTCTGCCGCCTGCCTGATTGCCCGGCCGGCGCGCGCCTGCTACATCCCCGCCCCTGAAGCGCCGTGCGGCCCGTGATCGGGCCGCCGGCGCGATCCCGATCTGGGCAAGGCAGTGTGGGGCGAAGCAGCGTGGTCCGGCGTCTATACGATTGGATGATGGCGCTGGCGGCCGACCGCCGCGCGCTGTGGTGGCTCGCGGGCATCAGCTTCGTCGAGAGCTCCTTCTTTCCCATCCCGCCCGACATCATGCTGATCCCGATGATCCTGGCCCAGCCGCGCCGCGCGTTCCTGATCGCGGCGGTCTGCACGGCGGCCTCGGTGCTCGGCGGGTTCCTCGGCTACGCGATCGGCTACTGGTTGCTCGAAGGCATCGGCCGGCCGGTGCTCGAGTTCTACGGCCAGACCAAGAACCTCGAGGCCTTCCAGGCGATGTTCCGCGAATACGGCTGGTGGATCATCGTCATCAAGGGCGCCACGCCGATCCCCTACAAGCTCATTACCATTGCCAGCGGCGCGGCGCATTTCCCGCTGGTCAGCTTCGCCGTCGCCTCGGTGATTTCGCGCGGCCTGCGTTTCTTCCTGGTCGCCGCGCTGCTGTGGAAGTTCGGGCCCCCGATCCGGACCTTCGTCGAGCAGCGGCTGACCCTGGTCACCACCGTGTTCGTCGTGCTGCTGGTTGGCGGCTTCGTCGCCGCAAAGGTGCTGCTGTAGCAAGCGGGCGCGCGCATTGGCGTGGCGAACGCGCCCATGCTAACGTCGTTTCATGCACAACGATCGCGCGGAGAAACCTGTCTACGGCGCGGCGATCCGCGGGCTGTGGGCGCTGGATCCGGAATTCCTCACCGTCAATCACGGCTCGTTCGGCGCGACGCCGCTGGCCGTGCTGGCGGCGCAGGACGAGTGGCGCCGGCAGCTCGAAGCCCAGCCCAGCCGCTTCATGCGCCGCGTGCTGCCCGGCGCATTGCGCGAGGCCGCTGCGCGCCTGGCCGCGTTCCTCAACGCCGAGGCCGACGACCTGGCCTTCGTCGACAACGCGACCGTGGGCTGCAACGCCGTGCTGCGCTCGCTGCGCCTCGGCCGGGGCGACGAGATACTGGTGTTCGACCACGGTTACGCCGCCGTGCGCAATGCGGCGCGCCACGTCGCGGAACGCGGCGGCGCACGCGTGGTTGAGGCGAAGCTGCCGTTCCCCGACCCGAGCGACGACGCGATCACGGCCGCGTTCAAGGCCGCGCTGACCCCACGCACGCGGCTTGCGATCGTCGACCACATCACGTCGCCCAGCGCGCTGGTGATGCCCGTTGCACGGCTCGCAAGCGCCAGCCGCGAGGCGGGCGTGCCGATCATGGTGGACGGCGCGCACGGGCCGGGCCAGGTGACGATGGACCTGGGCGCCCTGGGCGCCGACTGGTACGCGGGCAACTGCCACAAATGGCTGTCGGCGCCCAAGGGCTGCGCCTTTCTTTGGGCTCGGCGCGACCGCCAGCAGGACCTGCATCCCGTCACCATCTCGCACGGCTATGGACAGGGCTTCCTGGCGGAGTTCGACTGGACCGGCACGCGCGATCCCAGCGCGTTCCTGGCGGTCGGCGCGGCAATCGATCTCCACGAGCGCCTGGGCGGTGCCGCCCTGCGCCGGCGCAATGCCGAGCTGGCGCGCGAAGGCGCGCGTAGGATCGCCGATGCCCTGGGAACGCAATGCGGCGGCGCGCCGGCGATGTACGCGTCGATGGGTCTGGTGCGCCTGCCCGTGCCCGGCCCGGCGACGCGCGAACGCGCGGTGGCGCTGCGCGAGCGGCTGCTGGTGGAGTTTCGCACCGATGCGCCGCTGCACGCGCTCGGCGGGTCGATCTGGCTGCGCCTGTCCGCCGCGGCCTACAACGAACCGGGCGACTATGCGGCGCTGGCGGGGATCGCCCGCCGGCTGGCCGGCCTCGGCAACTGACAAGAATCGAGGAGGAAACCATGCATCCCTGCCTGTCCGCCGTCGGAGCTGCATTTCTGGCCACGGTTATCGTCGTGCCCGCCGGAGCCCAGGAACTTTACGGCACCCTGAAGAAGATCAAGGAGAGCGGGTCGATCGGCATCGGCCACAACTCGGACTCGCCGCCGTTCTCGTATATCGGCAAGGACGGCAAGCCCGAGGGCTATACCGTCGACCTGTGCCTGAAAATCGCCGAGGGCGTGAAACAGGAACTGAAGCTGGACAAGCTGGAGATCAGGTATACCCAGCTTATCGCCACCACCCGCATCCCGCTGCTGCTGAATGGCACGATCGACATGGTGTGCGGCACCACGACCAACAACCTGACGCGCCAGAAGCAAGTCGACTTCCTGTCGACCATCTTCATTACCGGCAACCGCATCCTGACGCGCAAGGATTCGGGCATCAAGGACCTCGAGGACTTGCAGGGCAGGCGGGTCACGGTCAACCAGGGCACCAGCAACGAGAAGATCATCAAGGACCTGGACGCCAAGTACAATCTGGGCATCCGATTTCTCGACACCAAGGACCAGCCGCAGGGCTGGATCGCCCTGGAGACCGGCCGGTCGGACGCGCATGTCACCGACGAGGTGGTGGCGCTGGGCCTGATCGCCAAGTCGAAGGAACCGGACAAATACGCGACGGTCGGCAGGCTGCTGTCGTTCGATCCCTACTCCATCGTCGTGCGGCGCGACGATTCCGCCTTCCGTCTGGTCGGCAACCGCGTGCTGGCCGACCTTTTCCGCTCGGGCGAGATCGACACGATCTACAAGAAGTGGATGTCCACCATCAACATGCCGATGACCGAGCAGATGAAAATGGTGTTCCAAAGCCAGGCCTTCCCCGAGTAGACCGCCGCGCGCGGCTTCGGCGATGCAGCACTATGCCTGGAACTGGGGGATCCTGGTAACCCAGCCCTACGTGTTCTGGATCCTGTCGGGCTTGCTGTGGACCATGCTTGTCGCGCTCGCGGGTTGGGTCCTGGCCTTGGCGCTGGGCTCGATTCTCGGCGTCGCGCGCACGGTGCCTAACCGCGTCGTGCGCGCGCTGGCCGCTGCCTATGTCGAATACTTCCGCAACGTCCCGCTGCTCGTGCAGATCTTCCTATGGTACTTCGTCCTGCCCGAACTGCTGCCGGAGGGCGCGGGCCGGTGGCTGAAGCGCGACCTGCCGAACGCCGAGTTCTGGACCGCCGTGCTGAGCTTGGGCACCTACACCGCCTGCCGCGTGGGCGAGACGCTGCGCGCGGGCATCGAGTCGATCTCGCGCGGCCAGACTTCGGCCGGACTGTCCAGCGGCCTCACCATGGCGCAAGTCTATGGCTACATCCTGCTGCCCGTGGCCTATCGCGTGACGGTGCCGGCGCTCACAAGCGAGTTCATCAACATCTTCAAGAATTCCGCCTTGGCGTTGACGATCGGCGTGCTGGAGCTGACCAGCCGGACGCGCCAGATTGCGGAGTTCACCTACAACGCGATCGAGCTGTTTACCTGCGCGACCGTGATCTACGCGCTGATCAGCCTGGTCGTGACCTACGCCATGCGCATCGCGGAGAGTCGCGCCCGGCTGCCCGGCATGATTGCCTCGCAGCCCACGGACGCCTGAGGCTTGCGATGCGGATCGACATTCCCTTCATCGTCGACCACCTGCCGCTGCTCTGGCAAGGCATGAAGGTCACGCTGCTGCTTACGCTGCTTGGGATCGTGCTGGGTATCGCGCTGGGCGCGCTGCTGGCGATCGCGCGCCTGTCGGGCATCCGGCCGCTGACGGTCGCCGCCGCGGCCTATGTCGACCTGTTTCGCCTGCTGCCGCTGCTCCTCATCATCTTCTGGGTCTATTTTCTGCTGCCGCTGTGGCTGGGGCGGCCGATCGGCGGCTTCTACTCGGCGCTGGTCAGCTTCGTGCTCTACGAGGCCGCGTATTTCTCCGAGATCATCCGCTCGGGCATCCTGGGCATCCGCAGGGGCCAGATCAACGCGGGGTTGGCCAGCGGCCTCAGCTACGCCGGCACGATGCGCCACATCGTCCTGCCGCAGGCGCTGCGCAACATGCTGCCCGTGCTGCTGGTCCAGTGCATCAATCTGTTCAAGAGCACGTCGCTGGTCTATGTCGTTGGCGTCAACGATTTCCTGATGGCGGCCGACGTGATCGGCACCAAGGACAACCGGCTGATCGAGATGTACGGCTTCGTGGCACTGGTCTATTTCACGGCCTGCTTCCTGGCGTCGCTCGCGGTCAACCGGCTGCAGCGGCGCTACGCCCTATGATCGCGATCGACAAAGTCAGCAAGTGGTACGGCCGCACGCAGGTCCTGGCGGATTGCACGACCGCGGTGGCCCGGGGCGAGGTCGTGGTGGTGTGCGGCCCGTCGGGTTCGGGCAAGAGCACGCTGATCAAGTGCGTCAACGGGCTGGAGCCGTTCCAGCAAGGAAGCATCACCGTCGACGGCGTCTCCGTCGGCGACAAGGCGACCAAGCTTGCGAAGTTGCGCGCCCGCATCGGCATGGTCTTCCAGAGCTTCGAACTCTATCCGCACATGACGGCGACGGAGAACATCACGCTCGCCCCGATCAAGGTTCTGGGGCGCGATCGCGTCGAGGCGGTCGCGCGCGCGCATGCCTTGCTGGAGCGCGTCGGCATGCGGGAGTTCGCCGACCGCTACCCGGCCAACCTGTCGGGCGGGCAGCAGCAACGCGTCGCGATCGCGCGCGCGCTTGCCATGGAGCCGATCGCCATGCTGTTCGACGAGCCGACCTCGGCGCTCGATCCCGAGACGATCACCGAGGTCCTGGACGCGATGATGGCGCTGGCCCAGGACGGCATGACGATGATCGTCGTAACCCACGAGATGGGCTTCGCCAGCAAGGTGGCGCACCGCGTGGTTTTCATGGACGGGGGCCGCATCGTCGAGGACGCGCCGAAGGCCGAGTTCTTCGACCGGCCGCATAGCCCGCGCGCCCAGGCTTTCCTGTCCAAGATCCTGCGCCACTGAGCCCGGCGGACTTTACCTGCGCCCGCGCTCCGCTAGGATGCCCGGGTCATATGCTCGATCGAGGGAATCCGCATGGCGACGATGCCGAACATCCGCGTCAACCAGGAACGGCTGTGGCAGAGCCTGATGGACATGGCGAAGATCGGCGCCACCGAGAAGGGCGGCTCGTGCCGGCTGGCGCTGACCGACCTGGACAAGCAGGGGCGCGACCTGTTCGTGCGGTGGTGCAAGGAGGCGGGCTGCACGGTCGCGGTCGACCGCATGGGCAACATCTTCGCGCGGCGCCCGGGACGCAATCCCGACCTGGCGCCCGTCGTCACCGGCAGCCATCTCGACACCCAGCCCACGGGCGGGAAATTCGACGGGGTCTATGGCGTGCTGGCCGGGCTCGAGGTCGTCCGTACCTTGAACGACCATGGCTACGAGACCGACGCGCCGATCGAGGTGACGGTGTGGACGAACGAAGAGGGCTCGCGCTTCGCGCCATCGATGACGGCCTCGGGCGTCTTCGCCGGCGCCTATACCGAGGAATATGCCCACGCCATCGCCGACGACCAGGGCAAGACCATGGGCGAGGAGCTGAAGCGCATCGGCTACCTGGGCGACCGGCCCTGCGGCGGGCAGAAGTTCCGCGCATTCTTCGAGGCGCATATCGAGCAGGGGCCGATCCTGGAGGCTGAGAAGCGCACGATCGGCGTCGTGATCGGCGCGCAAGGGCAGCGCTGGTTCGACGTGACGATCACCGGCCAGGAGGCGCATGCCGGCACGACGCCGATGCCACGCCGGCACGACGCGCTGCTGGGGGCGGCGCGGCTGGTCGACCGCATCAATGCGATCGCGCTGGCGCACGCGCCGCACGGCGTCAGCACCGTCGGGGTGCTGAGGGTAAGCCCCGCCTCGCGCAACACCATTCCGGGCAAGGTCCACTTCACCGTCGACCTGCGCCACCCCGGCGACGAGGCGCTGGCGCGCATGAAGGATTCGCTGGAGGCGGCACTGAGCGCGGTCTGCGGCGAGCTGGGCCTGGCGCACGAGCTGAAGCAGGTGGTGCACACGAAGCCGGTGGTGTTCGATGGGGACTGCGTCGACGCCGTGCGCAAGGCCGCCGGCGAATGCGGCTTCGGCAGCATGGAGATCGTCTCCGGCGCCGGGCACGATGCCTGCCACATCAACAGGGTCGCGCCGACCGGCATGATCTTCGTGCCCTGCGCCGACGGCATCAGCCATAACGAAGTGGAGTCGGCCACGCCGCAGGACCTTGCGGCGGGCTGCGACGTGCTGCTGCGCGCGATGCTCGAACGCGCCGTCCTCTGATCCCAAGGGAGTTCAACGCCGATGATCGACGACAAGGCGCTTGATGCGCTGTTCCGCACCGCGCGCACGCATAACGGCTGGCTGGACAAGCCGGTCAGCGACGATCTGCTGCGGCAGGTGTGGGAACTGGCCCGTTGGGCGCCCACCAGCGCCAACTGCATGCCCGCGCGCATCGTGTTCGTGCGATCGGCGGCGGCCAAGGAGAAGCTGAAGCCGGCCTTGAGCCCGGGCAACCTGGACAAGACCATGGCGGCGCCCGCCACCGCGATCATCGGCTACGACACCGAGTTCTACGAATTGCTGCCCAGGCTCTACCCGCAGGCCGACATGAAGAAGAACTTCGTCGGCAATCCGGCCGCGGCGCAGACCGCCGCGTTCCGCAACGGCTCGCTGCAGGGCGCCTATTTCATCGTGGCGGCACGCGCGGTCGGGCTGGATTGCGGGGCGATGTCGGGCTTCGACAATGCCAAGGTCGATGCCGCCTTCTTCCCCGACGGCAAGGTCAAGTCGAACTTCCTGTGCAACCTGGGCTATGGCGACGTGTCGAAGGTGCGCCCACGCAATCCGCGGCTGACCTTCGAGGAGGCGTGCCGCATCGAGTAGCGCGGGATCAGACGGTCGAGGTGGCGGTGCCGCCCTTCGCCTTGATGTCCTTCAGAAGGACGGAGAGCTTCTGGTACTGCGCCGCCTCGGCCTTGTCGCCGGCCTTCAGCCGCTGGTCCGCCATGCGGTCCAGCTCGGCGACCATGTTGCGCGGATTCAGATAGGAATTGCCGACCTTGTTGGCGGCGTCGGACTGGCGGGCGTCCTGGGCGACGCGCATCAGCAGCGCGTGGTCGGCGGCCGAGATCGTGCCGTTGGTCTTGAGTTCGTCGGCGAGATTGCCGAGGCGCTGCGGCGAAAGCCGGCCGGGATCGTAACGCGTGGCGATGCTCTTCTGCTGCGCCGCCGGGCTGATGGTGACCTTGGTCGCCTCGTTCGACAGGCCCTGCCCGCGCACATCGCTCTTGACCACCGACCCGCCCTGGGCGGGCTTGTCCTCGGCCATCCATTCGACCGCGGAAACGACCGCTTTCCCCGCCAGCGCGCCGACGATCGACACCAGGATCGGAATCATTCGCACTCTCCGGGCGCCAAGGCCCGCACTCTCTCAAGCAGGCCGCATGCCAATTCCAGGTTATTGAAACTAAAAGGATTCCGGCACGGCAGCGCAACCCCGGACGGCAAGATTTGCCGGCCCGTGGCGCAAGACGCCCGAATAGTCGCGGCCGGGACTTCCGGGTTGTTCGGGGCGATGCCAGCCTTTATACAGCGACCAATGCCTTCCGGAACCCGAACAGGCCGCGCGTGCGGCGGCGACTTTCGCGCGCCGCATCGCGGGCGCGGCCTGCCCAGCACAATGACCGCCACCGACATCGCCCGACAGACGGCCAGCGGATCGATCGCGACGGCGCGAGGCCAGCCGCGCGTGCTGATGATCACCATCGTGTGGGGCGAGTGGTACCTGAACGCGCACCTCACCCTCAACCTGCCCTCGCTGATGGCCGCGCGCAACCTGCCGGCCTTCTGCGCCGTCGCCGACGTCACCTACGTGATCATGACCAGGCAGGCCGAGGCCGAGTCGGTCCGCTGCGCGCCGGCGGTCCGGGCCTTGTCGCGGCTGATGCCGGTCGAGATCCGGGTGGTCGCCGAATCGGAAACCGTCGACCCGATCGGCGCGCACCAGCGCGCCTGGGCGCTGGCGACCGCCGAGGCAAAGGCGATGGGCCGGTTCGTGCTCTACATGCCGCCGGACGTCGCCTGGTCCGACGGATCGTTCCAGCATCTGGCGAAGCTGCTGACCGACGGCTATGCCGCGATCTTCATGACCTATCTGCGCGTGGTCAGCGAGACGTTCGTGCCGGCGGCGCAGCAGCGGCTCGATCCGGCCACCCAGACCCTCGCCATCGGCGGCCGCGACCTGGTGAAGCTGAGCCTCGAGCACGTGCATCCGCTGATGGCCGCGCACATGTACGACAGCCCCTATTTTCCGGTGCATCCCGAGATGCTGTTGTGGCCGGTGTCCGGCGAGGGGGTGGCGGTGCGGTGCCTGGCGCGCGAGATGTTCCTGTTCGACCCCAACCGGATCGACATGACGCACCAGCTCCTGGTCGGCAGCGGCCTGGATTCCGCCACGATGAAGTTCGTCGACGATTCGGACGACCTCTATGCCGTCAGCCTGGCGCCGCTGGGCAAGGATATCGAATGGCATCTGAACCCGGAGCCGGCTGATCTGATGGCCGTGGCGCGCTGGTGGCTTGTCTATGACAGCCCGGTCAACGATCTGATCGCGGCGAACTGCCTGCGCTGGCATCACGGCGAGACGACGCCCGCGCGGTGGCGTCGGGTCGAGCGCGCCTCGGCGCTGTGGGTCAACCGCATGATGGCGCTGCGCGAGGGTTTGCGCGTCTGGCGGGTGCTGATCGACAGCCGGGCCTGGACCGCGGCGGCGCTGGTTGCGCTGGGCCTGCGCACCGGGATGCTTGCGAGCGCGCTTGCCGACGGCCACGGACGATCGGCGATCGTGTTCGTGCCGGCCGACGGCGCGCTGAAGCATCTCGAGCCGGACCTGTCCGATGCCCATGACGCCGGGCGCAAGCTCGGCGCGCTGATGCGGCACCACATCGTGTTCGACGACCAGCCGGTCGCGCCGATGATCGAGGACCGGCTGTCGGCCACCGGCACCGCCAGCCTGCGCTCGGCGGCGGGCACCGAGATCGCGGTGCTGCGCGATGCGCAGGGCCTTGTCGCCGACGGGCAGCGGGTGATCGGAAATGGCCTGCGCGTCGGCCGGCATGTCCTGTATCTGATCGACGGCGTCTTCGGGCGGAAAGCGCAACCCCTGCCGACGGCCGTCAGCGCCTAGCTAAAGCCAGCGCTCGCGCCAGGACTGGAACATCAGCACGGTCCACAGCGGGTATTGCCAGTTGTTGGCCCCCGCCAGGTGCTGGCGCCACAATTCGCCGACCGGCTGCGGATTGATGATGTCTTCCGCCGCCAGGCGCTTCGGCGCCAGCAGGGTTTCGGCCCAGTCGCGCAGCGGGCCGCGCAGCCAGTCGCCGATCGGTACGCCGAAGCCCATCTTGGGCCGCTCGACCAGCGCTTCCGGCACATAGCGATTGAGCACGCGTCGCAACAGCTTCTTGCCGACCCCGCCGTTCACCTTGGTGGCCAGCGGCAGCGACCAGGCATGCTCGACGACGCGATGGTCGAGCAGCGGCACGCGCCCCTCCAGCGCCACCGCCATCGTGGCGCGATCGACCTTCACCAGAATGTCGTCGGGCAGGTAGGTGACCGTGTCGACATACTGCATGCGCTGGATGAAGTTGGGGATGTCGCGCGCGATGGTCGCATCGACGAAGGGCCCCGGCGGCTCGCGGCCGCGCGCCATCACGCGGTCGGGCTCGGTCCACTGGCTGACCAGGCGATGATAGAGCTGGTCGGGACGGTCATAGGCGATGACGCGCGCCAGCTTGTGCATCTTGTCGCCGGGCTGCGGCGGGCGCCAGCGCCGGGGGACGGCCGCGAACGCCACGTCCCAGGCCGCGGCCGGCACCTTGTGCGTGGCGCAGGCCGCCAGCCGGCGCAGCCCCATCGGCACGGTCGACATGCGCCGCCACAGCATGTCGCCCCAGAAATAGCGGTTGTAGCCGGCGAACACCTCGTCGCCGCCGTCGCCCGACAGCGCGACGGTCACGTGCTGGCGCGCGAGTGCGGATACCAGATAGGTCGGGATCTGCGAGGAGTCCGCGAAGGGCTCGTCGAACATCTCCGGCAATTTGGGCACGACGTCGAGCGCGTGGCGCGGCTCGACGATGAACTCGGTATGGTCGGTCTTCAGATGCTCGGCGACGGCGCGGGCGTGGCCGGATTCGTCGAAGCCCTTCTCGCGGAATCCGATCGAGAAGGTGCGCACCGGCCGGCTGCTGCTCTGCTGCATCAGCGCGACCACGGTGGACGAATCGATGCCGCCGCTCAAGAACGCGCCCAGCGGCACGTCGGCGATCAGGCGCCGGCTGACCGCGTCGCGCAGCAGCGCGTCGAGCTTCTCTTCCTCCTCGGCCCAGTCGAACCCCGCGTGGACGCGCGCGGCGCCGGCGACCGCAAAGGGGCGCAGGTCCCAGAATGCCTTGATTTCCGACGCGCCGTCCGGCCCGATGCTCAGCATGTGGCCCGGCGCCAGCTTGCGCACGCCGCGGTAGATCGTGTGCGGCTGGGGTACGTAGCCGAAACGCATATAGGCGGCGACGGCGTCAGCGTCGAGCTCCGGCTTCCAGTCCGGCGCGACCGCGAATTCCTTCAGCTCGGAGCCGAACACCAGGCGCTCCGCGCTTTCGGCGTAATAGACCGGCTTGATCCCCAGCCGGTCGCGCACCAGCGTCAGCCGGCGCGCCTGGCGGTCCCACAGCGCGATGGCGAACATGCCGATCAGGCGCTTGACGGTCGCCTCGACACCCCAGGCGGCGCAGCCCTCGAGCATCGCCTCGGTGTCCGAATGGCCGCGCCAGTTGATGCCGCGCGGGGCCAGCTCGGCGCGCAGCGACGCGGCGTTGTAGACCTCGCCGTTGTAGATCATCACGTAGCGGCCGCAATGCGAGGTCATCGGCTGGGCGCCGGCCGGCGACAGGTCCTGGATCGCCAGGCGACGGAAGCCGAGCGCGATCCCCGCCGCCTCGTCGGCCCAGACCCCGTCCGAGTCCGGCCCGCGATGCGCGATCGAATCGGCCATCGCCTTGGCGATGCGCCGCAATTCGGCCGCCGGGGTCCGCGCGCGCCGGTCAAACCAGCCGCCGATGCCGCACACGCTCGTTCATCCCTGGTGTTGTTGCCAAGGGCCGCCGCCCGCGATCAGGCGCGGCGGGGCAGCCTGCCGGCGGACCATAGCCCAAGCCTGCCCGCTCCGCCACCGGCGCCGCCGGCACTGGAACGCATCGTGATCAGGCGCCGTGCGCCTGGCTTTGGCGATGGACGAGTTCCAGACCCTCGGCCAGGGGCGTATAGCGGAATCCGGGAAAGGCCCGCCGCGTGGCCGCGCTGTCGAAGGGGCGGTAGCCGCCATGCGGCATCGGGCCCTGGCGCGGCGTGCCGCGGATGGCGGAGCGTCCGCCGCCGAGCTTCGCCACCAGGTCGGCGACCTGGCGGAACGACGCGACCGCCCCGGTGGCGGCATTGAGGATCCCCGTGCTGCGGTGGAACAGCATCAGGCGCAGCAGCTCGGCCACATCGTCGACCAGCACGTGGTCGCGGCGCTCCTCGCCCTCGCCGAACAGCACGATCTCCTTGCCCTCGCCCGCGAGGCGGCGGAAGCGGTTCGGGCCGTACCCGTTATGGGGATCGTCGGCGCCGTAGATCAGGGTCGGGCGCAGGATGGCGAAGGGCCCGCCGACCGCATCGGCCAGCAGCACCTCGCGCGCGCGGTGCATGGCGCCGTGCGCCGACCCGGGCTCGGCGCAGGACTCCTCGGTCAGCGGCAAAGGCGCGTCGCGATAGACGGCGTCGGAGCTGACATAGACGACCTGGGCCACCGGCGCGCGGCGCAGCGCCGCGCAGACCGGCTCGATCATGCGCAGGTTGGCGACCATCATCGCCGCGTCCTTGCACGGGGCCTGCGCCGACACGACGACCAGCGCGTCGTCGGGCCGCAGCGCCGCTTCCAGCGCCGCGCCGGCGCCGTCGGCGAGGAGATCGAGGCGCGGCCGGCCCAGGCGCAAGACCTCGACCCCGGCCGCCTCGATCCGGCGCGCCGCCGCGCCGCCGACGAAACCGCCGGCGCCCAGCACGACGACGCGACGCGGCGGAACGGGCACGGCATTCGAATGTCGCAGCATGACGGGGATTCCCTGGTCGCTTCTCGCGGGCGCCTCATAGCACGATTTTCGCGGTTGGGAAGCGTGGGGTCCGATGCTAAGAGAGGCGCGGCATAGCGAGGGAGACCATCGATTTGGCCAGCGATGCGGATATGGCCACGGGACAGGCGGCACGCCGCGGCGGGCGCTATGACCTGGCGGTCGCCGCGTTCCGGCGCGCCGGCATGCGCCCGGATTCCGCCCCGGAGGCGCGGCGGCGCGAGTTCCAGGCCCTGCGCGAGGTCGATGTTTCGCGCTACCTGATCGGCCGGCTGCTGCGGCGAATCAGCATGCGCAGCTCGGCCTACAAGGGCTTCGACGCGATCGAGCCGCCGCTCGACGCCACGACGGTCGCGCGCCGCCTCGATACCCTGGCGGCCGATCTCGCCGTCTCCGCCGACAGGCTGGGATCCCTGCGCACCGCCGACCTGCTGGCGCGCGACGACGGGGGACCGTCGAACCGGTCCGATTCGCCGGTGGATCTGAGCGTCCGGATCGCCATGGCCCGCCGCGACCTGCGCCGCGGCCGGCCGAGCAATGCGCTCGAGCACATCGAGCAGGCCGGCGGCAGCGACGTACCGTCCGCCGCGGGCAAGGCCATCCTCGGCCGCGCGCTGTGGCAGCTCGGCAACGGCCATGTCGCGGCCAGCGCCTTCAACCTGTCGCTGCTTTATCTGATCGGCACCGAGACGCAGGGAAGCTTGCGGTTCCAGGCCGCCTACAAGGACTACCGGATCGTCTTCTACCGGGGCCAATTTTACGCCATTCCCGCCTGGCAGGATCCGATGCTGGAGGAAGCCGACGGCGAGGCGCGCGTGGTCGCGCACCGCCTGCCGCGCTGGGTGCGGGATTGGGTACGCAATCACATTCCCGCCTACGCCTTCGCGGTTCTGCGCCGCATCTTCGCCGGCGCACCGCTACGCAGCGAGTTGCGGCTGGAGGAAATGGTCCATTCCTCGGACCTGCTGTCCGTGATGCGCGCCGTCGACGACATTCATCCCGTTCGGCGTTAGGCGATCGGCAGCGCCGCGCTTCCCCGCCGCGCTACCCGAGAGCGACCTGTGCGGCGGTTATCTGGGCGAGGGTTGTGTTCTGGATGAGGAAGGAGCCCTGGGGGCCGAAGTCGATCAGCAGGTCGGCGCCCTGCTGGGACAGGTGGGACTGCAGCTGG
>JADLEG010000124.1 GCA_020846275.1 Alphaproteobacteria bacterium | reverse complement strand
CGACCTGCACACCGTCGCTGACCGCACCCAATCGGCGCCGGCATGGATTCTGCCGCTATCGGGCGCGATCGGCGCACCCCCCACTCCTCCCCCCAAGGCCTAGATCCTCTTCCGTACGCGCCGCCGGGCACTAGTCCGGCGGTTTCGGGCGCACGTCTCGACCCTGCCGTCGCGGCTGGCCGCGCGTGCGTCATCGTCGCTCGCGAGGATCTGAAACATGAAACGACTGGGCATATTCGCCGTCGGCGGGGCGCTCGGCATTGCCGTTGCCATGCTGATGCCGCTGCTCGTCGAGAAAACCCGGCCGCCGACCAACGAAGCCGACCTTAAGCGCATCCAGGCCAGGCCTGGGGAAGCCAGCGGCCGCGTCGTCCTCTATTACCGCAACCCGATGGGGCTGGCGGACGTGTCGCCGGTGCCGAAGAAGGATTCGATGGGGATGGACTACATCGCCGTCTATGCGGACGACGCGCCCGATCCGGCGAACGCCGTGCGGGTCGGCGTGGACAAGGTCCAGCGCGCCGGCGTACGGACCGAACCGGCCGTGCGGCGAACGCTCGCGAGCATCGTCCGCGCCACCGGCACCATGGTCGCGAACGAACGCAATCTGGCCGTTGTCACGCTGAAGTTCGCAGGCTTCATCGAGTCGCTGGCCGTGCAGGAAACCGGCGCCGAAATACGCGCCGGCGAGCCGTTGATGCGCATTTGGCTCGACAAGTCCGAAGCCTATCAGCGCCAGGTCGATTACCTCTTGGCCTTGCGCGGCGCGCCGCCGCTCGATGGCGGTCGCTCGGGCATCGAATCAGCCGAGCGCAACCTCCGGCTGCTCGATTTTCCGCAAAGCGCGATCGAGCAATTGCGCAAGACCGGAGAACCGATGCGATCGGTATCCTGGGTGGCGCCTTTCAGCGGCACGGTACTGGAAAAACCGGCTGTGGTCGGCATGCGCTTCGAGCCTGGCACGCCGCTGTTCCGCCTGGCCAACCTGTCGAGCGTCTGGGTGATGGCCGAAATCGCGGAGCGAGACCTTGCTACGGTGCAGCCGGGTCAACGCGCCCTGGTCGCCCCGCGCACCATGCCGAGTCAACCGGTCGAGGGCAAGGTCGACTTCGTCTATCCCGAGATCAACATGGCGACCCGCACCGCCAAGTTGCGGATCGAACTGCGCAATGCGGACCGGCGGATCAAGCTGGGCTCGTTTGCCGACGTGACGATCGAGGCCGAGGCGTCGCATGGCGCCGTGGTAGCGATCCCCGAGTCCGCGGTCATCGACAACGGCGCGCGCCGTGTGGCCTTCGTCGCCAAGGGCGACGGCCGGTTCGAGCCGCGCTCCCTGATGCTGGGCGGACGCGGCAGCGGATATGTGGAGGTGCGCGATGGCGTCGCCGAGGGCGAATCGGTCGTCACCAGAGGCAATTTCCTGATCGACGCGGAAAGCAACTTGCGCGCCGCCCTCGCCGGTTTCACCACCCCGGCGGAGGACCGGCGATGATCCAGGCCGTCATTCGCTGGTCGGCGGTCAACATCTTCCTGGTGTTGCTCGGAACGCTGTTCGCCGTCCTCGTCGGGATCTACGCGGTTTCGCGCGTGCCGATCGACGCGATCCCAGACCTGTCCGACACCCAGGTCATCGTCTACACCGAATACCCGGGCCAGGCGCCGCAGGTGGTCGAGGACCAGGTCACGTTTCCGCTCGCCACGGCCATGCTCAGCGTGCCGCGATCGCGCGTCGTGCGCGGCTTCTCGTTCTTCGGCGTGTCGTTCGTGTATGTGATCTTCGAGGACGGCACCGACGTCTACTGGGCGCGCAGCCGCGTGCTGGAGTACCTGAACGTGGCGGCCCAGCGCCTGCCGCGCGGGATCACGCCCGGTCTTGGCCCCGACGCGACCGGCGTCGGCTGGGTCTACCAGTACGCGCTGAACAGCGGCAACCACGACCTGGGCGAACTGCGCGCGCTGCTTGACTGGCATGTGCGGTTCGGCGTGGCCAAGGCCGAAGGGGTAGCCGAGGTGGCCAGCGTCGGCGGCTTCGTCAAGCAATATGCGGTCGTTGTCGATCCGCATCGGCTGCGGGCGCTGGGCGTCGGTCTCGATCAGATCCGCGACGCCGTCAGAGCCAGCAACATGGATGTCGGCGGCCGAACCGTCGAACTGGCCGAGACAGAGTTCATGATTCGCGGCCGCGGCTATATCAAGGGCGTCGACGACATCGCGCGCATCATGATCAAGAGCGAGAACGGAACGCCGGTCTATGTCGAGGACGTGGCGCGGGTAGAGCTGGTGCCGGACGAACGACGGGGCATCGCCGAGCTCAACGGCGAGGGCGAGGTCGCCAGCGGGATCGCCCTGCAGCGGGTCGGCTCCAACACGGTCGACGTCATCGACGCGGTCAAGCGCAGGCTCGCCGACATCGCATCCAGCCTGCCGGCCGGGGTGGAGGTCGTGACCGTCTACGACCGCTCGCAACTCATCCACCGGGCGATCGCGACCCTGCTGCGGACGCTGGCAGAGGAAAGCGTCGTCGTCGCCGCCGTGTGCCTGTTATTCCTGATGCACGCGCGCAGCGCGCTGGTGGCGATCATTTCGCTGCCGGTTGGCATCCTGATCGCCTTCGTGGCCATGCATGCGCTCGGCCTGGGTTCGAATATCATGAGTTTTGGCGGCATCTCGAGCGCCATCGGCGCGATGGTCGATGCTGCGATCGTGATGATCGAGAACGCGCACAAGCGGCTGGAACATGCCGGGCCGGCGGCATCGCGGTCGGAGGTCGTGGTGAAGGCCGCGCAGGAGGTCGGACCGGCGCTGTTCTTCAGCCTGCTCGTCATCACCGTGTCGTTCCTGCCGATCTTCGCGCTGGAAGCCCAGGAAGGCCGCCTGTTCAAGCCGCTGGCCTACACCAAGACCTTCGCCATGGCGGCGGCCGCGCTGCTGTCGATCACGCTGGTGCCGGCGCTGATGGTCCTGTTCATCCGAGGGCGGGTCGCGCCCGAAGCGAAGAACCCTGTCAACCGCCTGTTGATCTGGCTCTACCGCCCCGTGATCCGTTTCGTCCTCGAGTTTCGCTGGTCGACGGCTCTCGTGGCGGTCGCGGTGCTGGCGGCGGCGGCGATACCCGCCCAGCGCCTGGGCAGCGAGTTCATGCCCAACCTGAACGAGGGAACCCTGCTCTTCATGCCGACGACCCTGCCCGGCCTGTCCGTGACCAAAGCGGCGGAACTGCTGCAGACCCAGGACAAGATCATCAAGAGCTTCCCCGAGGTCGAATCGGTCTGGGGCAAGGCGGGCCGCGCCCAGAGCGCGACGGACCCGGCGCCGATCGAGATGTTCGAGACCGTCGTCAACCTGCAGCCGCCGGAGGCGTGGCGCCCGGGCGTCACCCTGGACAAGTTGATCGCCGAAATGGACGCGGCGTTACAGATGCCCGGCGTCAGCAACGCCTGGACCATGCCGATCAAGGCCCGCATCGACATGCTCTCGACCGGCATCCGCACGCCGGTCGGCGTCAAGATTTTCGGCAAGGACCTGGGAGAACTGGAGCGGCTGGCGCGCGCCGTGGAAGCGGCGCTGCGAGCCGTGCCGGGGACCGCCAGCGCCTACGCGGAGCGCGTCAACAGCGGCTATTTCCTGGAAATCGCGCCGGACCGCGACCGGATCGCGCGCTACGGCCTGACGATGGAAGCCGTGCAACGCACGATCGCCGCCGCGATGGGCGCCGAACCGGTCACGACCACCGTCGAGGGGCGCGAGCGCTATGCCGTCGTGCTGCGCTATCCGCGCGACGTGCGCAGCGACCCGGCCGCGATCGCCGCCGACGTGCTGATTTCGCTGCCGCGCGGCGGTGCGGTCCCGCTGGGCGAGGTGGCGACCGTCGCGCGCACCCAGGGGCCGACTTCGATACGCACCGAGGACGGGCAGCTCGCGGTCTATGTCTTCGTCGACGTGCGCAAGCGCGACCTTGGCGGGTATGTCGCCGAGGCGCGCCGCGCGGTCGCATCCCAGGTCGCGTTTCCCACCGGCTACTACGCCGCCTGGAGCGGCCAGTTCGAGTATCTCGAGCGCGCCAAGGCGCGGCTGGCCGTGGTCGTGCCGGCCACGTTGCTGGCGATCTTTCTTCTGCTCTACCTCAATTTCCGCCGCCTGACCGAAACACTGATCGTCATGCTTTCCCTGCCCTTCGCGCTGGTCGGCGGGCTGTGGCTGATGGACTACCTGGGTTTCAACATGAGCGTGGCGTCGGCGGTGGGGTTCATCGCGCTCGCCGGCGTCGCCGCCGAAACCGGCGTCATCATGCTGATCTATCTCGACCACGCGCTGATCGAGGCGCGGCGGCGCTGCGAGTCGGAAGGGCGTGCGTTCGGCCCGGCGGACCTGCATCACGCGATCATGTCGGGCGCGGTGGAGCGGGTCCGGCCCAAGTTGATGACCGTGACCGCCATCATGGCCGGCCTTCTGCCGATCCTCTGGAGCACCGGCACGGGATCGGAGGTGATGCAGCGCATCGCCGTGCCGATGATCGGCGGCATGGTCTCGTCCACCGTCCTGACCCTCGTGGTCATTCCGGTGGTCTATGCGCTGGCGAAGGCCCATTCTACAAGCCGGCTTCGGCCTTCACGTAGCGCGCCACCTCGGCATGGGTAGCGAACCACACGCCGGGATGGCCGTGCATGTATTCGATCAGCTCTTCCAGCAGCGAGACGCGCGAGCGGTGGCCGATGATGTGCGGATGCATCGTCAGGAGGAACAGCCCGTTCTCGCGATAGGCGCCGTCGAACTCGCGCTTGAAGATCTCCAGCACCGACGTGGGCGGCGTATAGGGCCGGTGCGCCGAGAAGCGGTTCATGTTGAAATAGACCGCGTCGTCGCGGATCCATTCCACCGGCAATTCGACCATGCCGGTCGCCTTGCCGTCCTCGACCAGCTCGTAGGGCTCGTCGTCGGCCATCAGCGAGGAATCGTAGAGCAGGCCCATCTCGCGGCTGATCGCCAGGGTCTGCTGGCTGAAGTCCCAGGACGGGGTGCGGATGCCCACGGGGCGCTGGCCCGAGATCTTCTCCAGCGTGTCGCCCGCGCGGAACTGCAGGTCGCGCTCGTTCTCCGGCGGCAGGATCGAGTTGCGTTCGTGGATCCAGCCGTGGATGCCGATCTCGTGCCCCTCCGCCACCACGCGGCGCTGCTCGTCGGGATAGAGCATCGCGGCCACCGCCGGCACGAAGAAGCTTGCCTTCAGGTTGTGCCGCTCGAGCAGGTTGAGGATGCGCGGGATGCCGGCGCGGTTGCCGTACTGGCCCTGGGACAGCTTGCCGGGCGAGTCCTCGCCCTCGCGCAACGTGCCCGTCTCGTGATCGGAGTCGAACGACAGCGTCACGGCGCAGCGCGCCCCGCCCTTCCACGCCGCCGGCTTCAGCGAGCGTCCGGCACGCACCTTGTCGACGATGCCGCGCCAATGCTTCTCCGGCCATTGCCAGGGTTGCAAATCGCCCTTGGTCGTCAGGTCGTTCATGGGTCCCTCCGCGTCGGTCGGCGGAGGATGACAGGACTTCGCCGGCCGAGGCAACCCCGGCCGCGGCGAAACGGCGACGCCGAGGCGTCTAGGGCGCCAGGCCCGGCGCGCGCGCGGCGTTTCCGCTGCCGGTGGCGAGGTTAGCGGTCGTGTTGCCGAGGCTGTCCACGCGCTGCACCAGCACGTTGTGGTTCGCCGAGGCGGCGATGGTGCCGCCGGCATTCTGCGGCGTGATGTTGATCGTCGTCCGGCAGGAGAAGGTCTGACAGCCCAGCCCGCCGATCGACGTCGTGTTGATGTACTGGAATGCGGCGGTCCCGCTGGACCCGTTGTAGTTCAGCGTGCCAAGAGAAACCGTCCCGGAGAACTGGCCGGGACTGTTGAAGATCGCCCGCGAATTTCCGCCGCCGAACGTGCGGGCACCGAAGTCGATATTGGCGAACAGCGTGTACGTGCCGCCGCTCGTGAGCGCCGATGTGCCGGTGTAGTAGGCCTGTCCGGATGCCACGCTTCGCAGCTGGTCGAAGCTGGACGCACCGTCGGGGATCATGGCCCCGACCATCGCGACCTGGCCGTTGGACCGGCGGGTGTCCGTCAGCTGGTCGTCCTGGATCGAATCGAAGAAACTGCTGGCCCCGCCCAGGAGCGAGGCGAACTGCGCCCCGCTGTCGCTCGGCGAGGCATCGGCGTTGCGCGACGCCTGGCCGGACTCGCCCGTGCCGCTCGACTGGCCCGGCGTGACAGCGCGCGCGAGCCGCGTCTGCAGCGCCGCCAGCCGCTCGGGCGTCCACTTGCTGGCTTCGCTCCAGCCCTGGCCGTCCTTGCCGAAGCTGCTGCCGAATCCGGCCTGATCGATCACCACGCTGGACCCGTTGGGCGCGGACAACAGCAGCCCGCCGCGGCGGTCCTTGGTGTCGCGGTCGCGGCCGGGTCCGAGCAGCGCAACTTCCTGGTAGGCCGGGGTCTGCCCGCTTGCCGGCACCACCGACCCCATCGCGATCGTGCCGCGGATGCCGATCGTGCCGATCGGCATCTTCACCAGCATGTCGGCCGGGTTGTTCTTCGCCACCTGGCCGGTCACGAAGCGGAACACGCCGCGGGCGATCGACGCCGTCACCTTGCCCGACCCCTTGGTCGGGTCATAGACGAACTCGTCGATGACGAGCTCGCTGTCCGGACCGATCGTGAAGGTGGTCTGGTCGAGCAGCAGAATCTGCAGGCCCGAATCGGGACCGCTCTTGACCGCATTGCCCAGGTAGATCGGCTCGCCGGACTTGGCCTCGCGCCCGACCGCGCCGGATGCGACGGCGATCTCGACGCGCCCGCGCACGGCGGCGGTCACGCCGGCCTGTTGCTGCTGCGCCCAAGAGGGCTGGGCCGCGAGCAGCATGCACAGCGCCAGTCCCGTACCGGTCGGCGCTCGCAAGGCAAGGGTGGAGCGAACCATGTACCTCATATCCTGCTCCCGCTTTGGGCGGCCGGAGCAGGCATCACTATCCCACGGCCGGGCGCCGCGGGCAATTCCCGATCGCGGTAAATGAAGTATGAAGAACTACAACGTGTTACGGCGCGAGGCCCGCAGCGCTCGGGGCGACGCCGCTGCCCTGGGTGCTGGGGCCGCCGCCGTTGACGAAGACGCTGTGGTTCGCGGTCACCGCGGCGACGCCGCCGCTGTTGTTGAGCTGGGAGACGGTGACATTGGTCGTGCAGCTCGGCGAGCACAGCACCCCGGTCAGGCCGGGCATTCCGTTATAGGCGAAGGACGCATTGCCGGAGCTGCCCGCGAAGGACAGGATGCCCAGGCCCAGCGTGCCGTTGACGTTGAGCCCGTTGATGTCCACGCGCGAGTTGCCGCCGCCCACCGTGCGGGCGCCCGGATTGACATTGAGGAAGAAGTTGTAGGTGCCGCCGCCGGAAAGGGCGACGTTGGTCTGCCCGTAATAGAAATTGCCGGTGGAGATCGCGCGGAGCTGGTCGAACGTGGCCGGCCCGTTGGCAATCGTCGTGGTCGTCGACGACGGCGAGTTCAGGCCCTGGCAGCTCGATGCGGGCGTGCCCTGCTGGCCGCAATTCGTCGGACCCGATTGCGAGGGCCCGGCCTGGAGCCCTTGCAGGCCCGGCGGTCCGAACATGCCGGGCGGACCGAAGCCCGGTCCACCAGGGCCTCCCGGTCCGCCGCCGGGTCCGCCGCCCGGGCCGCCGCCCGGGCCGCCGCCAGGTCCGCCGCCCGGTCCGCCACCAGGTCCGCCGCCCGGGCCCTTGCCCTGGATCGCCGGACCGAGGCGCACCTGCAGCGCGTTCAGCATCTCGACCGTGTAGCGCACCGGCGTGCCCCAGCTTCCGTCGCGCTGGAAGATGCTGCCGAAGCCGGGCTGGTCGATCGTCACCTGCGAGCCGTTGGGCGCGCCCAGGGCCAGGCCGCCCGGCCGGTCGGTGCCTTGCGTCGCCCGGCCAGGGCCCAGCAGCACGACTTCCTGGCGCAGCGGCGGCGCGCCGGGCGGTCCCGGCTCGACCGAGCCCGCGACGATCGTGCCGCGAATGCCGATATTGCCGGCGGGCAGGCGCACCGACATGCTGGCGGGGTTCTTCTGCGCCACCTTGCCGGTGACGAAGCGGAACACGCCCTTGGCCACCGTGGCCGCGACCTTGCCCGCGCCGGTGGCGGGATCGAACACGAACTGGTCGATCACCAGCTCGCTGTCCGGCCCGACGGTGAAGGTGGTCTGGTCGAGCAGCAGGATCTGCAGGCCCGAATCGGGGCCGCTCTTGATCGCGTTGCCGAGGTAGATCGATTCGCCCGACTTGATCTCGCGTCCGACGGCGCCGGTGGCGACCGCGACTTCGACGCGCCCGCGCACCGCCGCGGCGACGCCCGCCTGCTGCTGCTGCGCCTCAGCCGCGCCGGACGCGGCGACGGCGAGTGCGACCGCCAGCAGGGCGGCGAGCGACCGGAAGCGGTGCGGATGGGTCACGGACATCCCCCAGCCCGGATGCCGGACTACATATCCAGCAGCAGGCGTTGCGGATCCTCGATCGATTCCTTGACGCGGACAAGGAAGGTCACGGCCTCGCGCCCGTCCACGATACGGTGGTCGTAGCTCAAGGCCAAGTACATCATCGGCCGCGCCTCGATCCGGTCGCCGATCACGACCGCGCGTTTCTGGGTCTTGTGCATGCCCAGGATGCCGGATTGCGGCGGGTTGAGGATCGGCGTGGAAAGCAGCGAGCCGTAGACGCCGCCGTTCGAGATCGTGAACGTGCCGCCGGTCATCTCGTCGAGCGTCAGCTTGCCGTCCCGGGCGCGCTTGCCGAAATCGCCGATCTTGCGTTCGATGTCGGCGAAGCCGAGCGCGTCGGCGCCGCGCAGGATCGGCACCACGAGGCCCGAGGGCGAGCCGACCGCGACGCCGATGTCGTAATAGTTCTTGTAGACGATCTCGTCGCCGTAGATCTCGGCGTTGATCGCCGGGATCTCCTTCAGCGCCAGCGTGCAGGCCTTCACGAAGAACGACATGAAGCCCAGCTTGACGCCGTGCTTCTTCTCGAAACCGTCGCGGAACTGCTCGCGCAGCGCCATCACGTTCGACATGTCCACCTCGTTGAAGGTGGTCAGCATGGCGGCGTTGTTCTGGGCCTCCTTCAGGCGCTGGGCGATGCGCTGGCGCAGGCGCGACATGCGCACGCGCTCCTCGCGCGGATCGGCGGCGCGCGGCGGCAAGGGGCCGGCCGGCTGCGGCGCGGGCATCGGCATGACCGGGCGCGGCGCGGGCATCGGCATGACCGGGCGCGGCGCGGGCTTCGCCTCCAGCGCGTGGAGCACGTCGCCCTTGGTGATGCGCCCGTCCTTGCCGGATGCGCCGACGGCGCCGGCGCCGAGATTGGCGTCGGCCATCAGCTTGCGCGCGGCGGGCGAGGCGATCGCGTCGGCCTTTGCCGCGGCGGGCGCTACCGGCGCGGGCGCCGGGGCCGGTTTGGCGGCAGGAGCCGCGGCAGGCGACGGCTTGGCGGCGGCCGGCCTGGCCGCGACGGCGCCCTCGGCGATGGTGCCAAGCAGGGCGCCGACCGCGACATTGCTGCCGGTCTCGGCGGCGATGCCGCTCAGCGTGCCGGCGGCGGGCGCGTTCACTTCGAGCGTCACCTTGTCGGTCTCCAGCTCGACCAGCGGCTCGTCGGCCGAAACCGCGTCGCCGACCGCCTTCAGCCACTTGGCGACCGTCGCCTCGCTGACCGATTCGCCCAGGGCGGGCACCACGATTTGCGTCATGCTTGCGTCACTCCGCCGCTTGGCGTTTGCCGCGCGCGGCGGCCGCGGACAGGCCCGCGGTCAGCGCGTCGGCGACCAGTTTCGCCTGTTGCTCCACGTGCCGGCGATGCAACCCGGTTGCCGGCGATGCGCTGTCGGGGCGGCCGCAGTAGATCGGCCGGGCCTGGCGCGCGTGGATCTGCGCCAGCACCTCCTCGATGCGCGGCGCGACGAAGGTCCAGGCGCCCATGTTCTTGGACTCCTCCTGGCACCAGACGACGTCGGCCGACTTGAAGCGCGACAGCTCCTTGCCCAGCGCGGTCAGCGGGAAGGGATAGAGCTGCTCGATGCGCATCAGGTAGACGTCGTCGATGCCGCGCTTCTGCCGCTCCTCGAACAGGTCGTAGTAGACCTTGCCCGAGCACAGTACGACCCGGCGCACCTTCTTGTCGTTCTTGGGCGGCGCGTCGTCCCACAGCACGCGGTGGAAGGTCGTGCCCGGCCCCATGTCGGCCAGCTTCGACTGCGCCAGCTTGTGCCGGAGCAGCGACTTGGGCGACATCACGATCAGGGGCTTGCGGAAGTCGCGCCGGACCTGGCGGCGCAGCAGGTGGAAGTAGTTGGCCGGCGTGGTGACGTTGACCACCTGCATGTTGTCCTCGCCGCAAAGCTGCAGGTAGCGCTCGAGGCGCGCGGAGGAATGCTCGGGCCCCTGCCCTTCGTAGCCGTGCGGCAGCAGCATCACCAGGCCGGACATGCGCAGCCACTTGCTCTCGCCCGAGCTGATGAACTGGTCGATGATCACCTGCGCGCCATTGGCGAAGTCGCCGAACTGCGCTTCCCACAGCACCAGCATGTGCGGCTCGGCCAGCGACACGCCGTACTCGAAGCCCAGCACCGAGGCTTCGGCCAGCGGGCTGTCGAGCACCTCGAACGGCGCCTGGCCGTAGCGCAGGCTGTTGAGCGGGATGAACTTCTCCTCGTTCTCCTGGTCGACCAGCACGGCGTGGCGCTGCGAGAAGGTGCCGCGGCCGCAATCCTGGCCCGACAGGCGCACCGGCACGCCCTCGCACAAGAGCGTGCCGAACGCCAGCGCCTCGCCGGTCGCCCAGTCGACGCCGTCGCCCGTTTCGATCACCCGGCGCTTGGCCTCGAGCTGGCGGACGATTTTGCGGTTCAGATGGAAGCCGCTGGGCGTCTCGGTCAGCTTCATGCCGACCTCGCGCAGCAGGCTGAGATCGGCCGAGGTATCGCCCCGGCGCTCCTCGCCATGGGCCGCGCCCAGGCCGCTCCATTTGCCTTCCAGCCAGTCGGCCTTGTTCGGCTTGAAACCGGTGGCGGCCTCGTGCGCCTGCTCCAGCTTGGTCTCGAACGCCCTGACCATCGCCTCGGGCTCGCCCGGCTGCAGCACGCCCTCGCGGACCAGCTTCTCGCCGTAGATCTGGCGCGTGGTCGGGTGCCGGGCGATCTTCTTGTACATCAGCGGCTGGGTGAAGGCCGGCTCGTCGCCCTCGTTGTGGCCATGGCGGCGGTAGCAGAACATGTCCACCACCACGTCCTTCTTGAACTTCTGGCGGAACTCGATCGCCATGCGCGCGACATGCACGACGGCTTCCGGGTCGTCGCCGTTGACGTGCAGGATCGGCGCCTGGATCGTCTTGGCCACGTCCGAGCAGTAGGGCGAGGAGCGGGAATGCGCGGGCGAGGTGGTGAAGCCGATCTGGTTGTTGACGATGCAATGCACCGTGCCGCCGGTGCGGTAGCCCTTGAGCTCCGACAGCTCCAGCGATTCCGGCACCAGGCCCTGGCCGGCGAAGGCGGCGTCGCCGTGCATCAAGAGGCCCATCACCTTCTCGCGCTCGGTGTCGCCCAGCTGGCGCTGCTTGGCGCGCACCTTGCCGAGCACGACGGGGTTGACCGCTTCCAGATGCGACGGATTGGCGGTGAGCGACAGATGCACCACGTTGCCGTCGAACTCGCGGTCGGCCGAGGTGCCGAGGTGGTACTTCACGTCGCCCGACCCCTGCACGTCCTCGGGATTGGCGGCATTGCCCTGGAACTCCGAGAAGATCGCGCTGAACGGCTTGCCCATGAAATTGGCCAGCACGTTGAGACGCCCGCGATGCGGCATGCCCAGCACCACCTCGCGCAGGCCAAGCTGGCCGCCGCGCTTGAGGATCTGCTCCAGGGCCGGGATCAGGCTTTCGCCGCCCTCCAGGCCGAAGCGCTTGGTGCCGGTGTATTTGCGGTCGAGGAACTGCTCGAACGCCTCGGCCGCGATCAGCCGCTCAAGGATCGCGCGCTTGCCCTTGACGGTGAAGTCGGTGTGGTTGCGGATGGCCTCGACGCGCTCCTGGATCCAGGCCTTCTGGTCGGGCTCCGAGCTGTGCATGAACTCGACGCCGATCGACCCGCAATAGGTCTCGCGCAGGATCTGCAGGATATCCTTCAGGCGCGCCGTCTCGATGCCCAGCACGTAGTTGATGTAAATCTCGCGCTCCATGTCGGCCTCGGAGAAGCCGTAGGTGCGCGGATCGAGCTCGGGATGCGCGGTCGGCGGGTTCAATCCCAGCGGATCGAGATTGGCCTCGAGGTGCCCGCGCACGCGGAAGGCGCGGATCAGCATCAGCGCGCGGATCGAATCGAGCGTCGCCTGGCGCACGCGGTCGGCCGAGGCCACGCCCATCGGCACGGCGCTCACCGGCGGCGGGGCGCCGACGCCGTTCGCCGCCGGGCCGGCGGCCTGCAGGTCGGCCATGCCGATCACTTGGCCCGAGCGCGGCGCCCAGCTTGGACCGCGCATGTCGCCGAGCACGGCGCGCACGTCGTCGTGCATGTCCGCGAAGAAGGCGCGCCAGCTCGGATCAACCTTGTTCGGGCTGTCGAGGTAGCGCGCATACAACTCGGACACGAAAACGGCATTGTTGCCGTTCAGGAAGGAAATCGGATCCAGCGGAGACGTCATAATCACCCTCTTGCCGGCCAGTTCCCCCCTTGCCCCCTCCAGGGATTCCGGTTCGCGCCGCCGGCTTACCCTAGGTAGGTAAGTCCAAACTCCTTTTTAACCCTTTAACGCGGCCTGCATGGCCGTGCCGAGACCGGCCGGCGAGTTGGCGACCGCAATCCCGGCGCTCTTCATGGCCTCGATCTTGTCCTTGGCGGTGCCCTTGCCGCCCGAGATGATCGCGCCCGCATGGCCCATGCGGCGGCCGGGCGGGGCGGTCACCCCGGCGATGAACCCCACAACCGGCTTCTTCTTCTTGCCCTTGTTGTTCTTCTTGAGAAAGGCGGCGGCCTCTTCCTCGGCCGTGCCGCCGATCTCGCCGATCATGATGATGCCCTTGGTATCCTCGTCCGAAAGGAACAGGTCGAGAACATCGATGAAGTTGGTGCCGTTGACCGGATCGCCGCCGATGCCCACGCAGGTCGTCTGGCCGAGGCCGGCGGCGGTGGTCTGGGCCACCGCCTCGTAGGTCAGGGTGCCCGAGCGCGAGACGATGCCGATCGCGCCGCGGCGGTGGATGTGGCCCGGCATGATGCCGATCTTGCACGCCTCGGGCGTGATGATGCCCGGGCAGTTCGGCCCGATCAGCCGCGTCTTCGATCCGCCCAGCGCGCGCTTGACCCGCACCATGTCGAGCACCGGGATGCCCTCGGTGATGCAGACCACCAGCTTCAGCTCGGCGTCGATCGCCTCGAGGATCGCGTCGGCGGCGAACGGCGGCGGCACGTAGATGACCGAGGCGTCGGCCTTGGTCTTGGCGATCGCGTCGGCGACGGTGTCGAACACCGGCAGGTCGAGATGCTTGGTGCCGCCCTTGCCCGGCGTCACGCCGCCGACCATGCGCGTGCCGTAGGCGATCGCCTGCTCGGAATGGAACGTGCCCTGCGCGCCGGTGAAGCCCTGGCAGATGACCTTGGTGGAGGCGTCGACGATGATCGGCATTTACTGCGCCTCCTTCACGGCCTTGACGATCTTCTTGGCGGCGTCGTCCAGATTGTCCGCCGACACGATCGGCAGGCCGGACTGCGCCAGGATCTTCTTGCCCAGCTCGACATTGGTGCCTTCCAGCCGCACGACCAGGGGCACGTGCAGGCTGACCTCGCGCGCCGCGGCCACCACGCCCTCGGCGATCACGTCGCAGCGCATGATGCCGCCGAAGATGTTGACCAGGATGCCCTCGACGTTCGGATCGGCCAGGATGATCTTGAATGCCGTGGTGACGCGCTCTTTCGTGGCGCCGCCGCCGACGTCCAGGAAGTTGGCGGGCGACGAGCCGTAGAGCTGGATGATGTCCATGGTCGCCATGGCCAGGCCCGCGCCGTTGACCATGCAGCCGATGCTGCCGTTCAAGCGGATGTAGTTGAGGCCGTGCTTGCCGGCCTCGATCTCGGACGGATCCTCCTCGTCCTCGTCGCGCAGCTCCTCGACGTCCTTGTGGCGGAACAGCGCGTTCTCGTCGAAGTTCACCTTGGCGTCGAGCGCCATCACCCGCCCGTCGCCGGTGACCACCAGCGGGTTGATCTCGCACAGGCTCATGTCGAGGTCGGTGAAGGCATGGTAGAGGGACGCAACGAACCGCGTCGCCTCGCCCACCTGCTTTCCCTCCAGGCCCAGCGCGAAGGCGATCTTGCGGCCGTGAAAGGCCTGGATGCCGATCGCGGGGTCGATCGCGACCTTGATGATCTTCTCGGGCGTCTTGGCGGCGACCTCCTCGATGTCCATGCCGCCCTCGGTCGAGGCCATCAGCGTCAGCCGCCCGGTGGCGCGGTCGACCAGCATGCCGAGATAGAGCTCGCGCTTGATGTCGCAGCCCTCCTCGACGTAGACGCGCTTGACGACCTTGCCCTGCGGTCCGGTCTGGTGCGTCACCAGCGTCATGCCCAGCATCTTGCGCGCGGTCTCGCGGGCGTCGTCGAGCGACTTCACGACCTTGACGCCGCCGCCCTTGCCGCGGCCGCCCGCGTGGATCTGCGCCTTCACCACCCAGACCGGGCCGGGCAGGATCTTGGCCACGGCCTGCGCCTCCTCGGCGGTGTAGGCGACGCCGCCGCGCGGCACGGCGACGCCGTATTTCGCCAGCACGGTCTTGGCCTGGTACTCATGGATGTTCATCGAGCGCCCTCCCCCGGGCGATTGGTTTCAGGCGGCCCGCGCCGGGCATTTTCGCCGGGCAGAGTCGGGCATGAACCTTTAAATTCCGGCAAAATCATCGAGATAACGCAAGGCAGGCCGGAACCGGGCGGCCCGGGCGGGAAGGGCCCATGGCCGGCGGAGCACCGAGTCGCGGCAGCTTCGGGAAACCCCATGCTAACCTGATGAAAAATAAGGCAAAGGCCTAGCGGCCGGGAATGGGCAGACCAAAACCGTTTATAGCACTCGCGCATCCGCAAGCAACGGAAATGCCTTGGCGGATGGGGTCAGGGCAAATCAACCGGCCGTCGATGGCGCCGGCCGCAGGCGGGCGAAGCGCCAGGCCAGCGCAAGGCCAAGCGCGGCCGTCTGCAGCGCGGCGGCGGCCACCGTCAGCGGCGAGGAGACGCCCGGCAGCGGGGCGGTCAGCCCGGCCTGCGCCGCGAACCCGAAGGCGGTCAGCACGACCGGCACGACGCCATGGAGGATCGCCAGCGCGATCACGGCGTTGATGTCCGCCCGCTCGGGCCGGCGCCCGACCGCGAACAGCACCACCACCAGCGCATCGCGCGCCGCGAACACCATCAGGGCGGCGATCCAGCTCGTCACGTGGCGGCCGATCGTGATCGACTGCGGGCCCAGCGACTGCACCCACAGGTCGATCGCGATGGATTCGCGCAAGGCCATCAGCCCGACGGCGAGCGTTATGACACCCACGGGCAGCCAGGGCGGCATCAACTCGCCCACAAGCCGCCAGCTTCCCTGGCGCAGCGCGCGGGCCCAGCGCAGCAGCGCGATCGGCTCGCCGGGTGCCGCCAGCAGCGTGACGTAGAACAGGCTCAGCATCGCCACGCCGTTGGCGGCCAGCGCGACCGCCGAGGGAAACGGCAGGAGATAGGGCCGCGGGATGAACCCGGTGATGAACCCCATCAGGAACAGCGCGAACAGCGGCAGGCGCCAGGTGGCGTCGCGGTACTGCAATTCCGCGCGCATGAGCTGGTGCACCGCCAGCAGCGCCCAGGCGAAGAAGGCGGTCGCGGCGAACAAAAGGAAGGCCTGGGTCGGGTAGGGAAACCCGTACCACCAGATCGTCGAGCGCCGGATCGGCTCGAACGTATTGGTCACGAAGAAGAACGGGACGAAGGTGGACAGGCCCGCGATCTGCGCCAGGCCGAGGGCGAACTGCCGGCCACGCCGGCGGCGGCGCATCTGGATCAGCGCCACCAGCATGCTGACGCTCTGGGCTAGCAGCGCGAAGACCAGCATGGACAGCAACTCGCCTGGCGAGGGCAGCCGCATCCAGGGCCGCGTGTGGACATCCAGCGCGATCGTCGCGGCAAACGCGATCCAGGACAGGGCCGCGCCGTACCACGCAAACGCGGTGGCGCCGAACAGCTTGCCCCAGGTCATCGACCAAGCGCCGATCGCCGCCATGCGCTGGCTCTGCCAGGTCGCGCCGATCACCTCCTCCATGATCGAATCGGCGGCGCGCCGCGTGCCCCAGAAACCGGCGAACAGCCAGAACAGGGTCTCCGGCGCGATCGGCAGGACGCTGGCCTGGATCGACGCCAGGAACAGCAGTCCCAGCACCAGGGGCGTCGCGATCAGCCGGTGCGGCGTCAGCTGGATCCACAGGTTGCGGCGGAATTCCCAGCTCACGGCCTAGCCCCAACGCCAACCCCGCCGCCAGCCCCGCCGACGCGCGCGCGATAGAGCTCCTGAATGTTCTCCTGGTCCGGCCCGAAGCGCGCGACCGGGGCGCCGGCGGCGACCAGGGCCGCCAGCAATGCCGCCAGGCTGGCCGCATCCTCGCGCATCCGGCAGAGCGCCTTGTCCGGCGCGTGGCTCACGACCGTCACGTCGGGTTGCGCCGACAAGAGCGCAAGCAGGCCCGGCCAGGGCGCGGCGAGCTGGATCGCCACCAACCCGCGCCCGTCGACGGCGCGGAAGCGCCGCTGCTCGACCAGCTTGCCGCGGCTGAGGATCAAGAGGTCGGTGCAGTAATCCTCGAGCTCGGTGAGGATGTGCGAGGACACGACGATGGTGACGCCCTCGCGCGAGAGCGTCAGCAGCGTCTGCGACAGGTCGGCGCGCGCCTGCGGATCGAGCCCCGCGGCCGGTTCGTCCAGCAGCAGCAGGCGCGGCGCATGCACCGTGGCCTGGGCGATCGCCAGGCGCTGGCGCTGGCCGCGCGACAGGTCGCCGGCGCGGCGCGCCAGCAGGTCGGCGATACCGAAGCGCCCGGCCGCGCGGTCGACCGCCGGGGCGATCGCGCCGCTCGCCACGCCCTGGCTGCCGGCGGCGTAGGTCAGGCACTGCCGGACCGTCAGCGTGTCGTAGAGGCCGTAGAAATCGGGCAGGTAGCCGATGAACCGATGCGCGCGCCGGGGATCGTCGAAGATGTCGACGCCCTCGATCGCGATCCGCCCGCCATGCGGCTGGTCGAGCGCCGCCATGCAGCGCAGCAGCGTCGTCTTGCCCGCGCCGTTCGGCCCGACCAGCGCCGTGATGGTGCCCTTGGCGATCGCGAAGCCGACATCGTCGAGCGCGCGCACGCCCGGATAGTCGAACAGCAGGTGCTCGACCGCGATCATCGCCGCCGCGTCCGCCGCCGCCGGGGGCGGCCGCGGGCTACTTCTTCTTCGGCAGGTTCTTGGTGACGTCGACGAGCTGCTTCACCGCGCCGACCGACTTGTCGAACATCGCCTTCTCGGCCGGGTTCAGCTCGATCTCGACGATCTTCTCCGCGCCGCCGCTGCCGATCACGACAGGCACGCCGACATAGAGGTCCTTGACCCCGTACTGGCCGGTCAGCCACGCGGCGCAGGGCAGCACGCGCTTCTTGTCGAGCAGGTAGGATTCGGCCATCTGGATCGCCGCCGCCGCCGGCGCATAGAAGGCCGAGCCGGTCTTCAAGAGGTTGACGATCTCGGCCCCGCCGTCGCGGGTGCGCTGGACGATCTTGTCCAGCCGGTCCTGGGTGGTCCAGCCCATCTTGACCAGGTCGGGCAGCGGGATGCCGGCGACGGTGGAGTAGCGCACCAGCGGCACCATCGTGTCGCCATGGCCGCCCAGCACGAAAGCGGTCACGTCCTCGACCGACACCTTGAACTCGTCGGCCAGGAAGTGGCGGAAGCGGGCCGAATCGAGCACGCCGGCCATGCCCACCACCTTGGCGTGCGGCAGGCCGCAGGCCTCGCGCATCACCCACACCATGACGTCGAGCGGGTTGGTGATGACGATGACGAAGGCATTCGGCGCATGCGCCTTGATGGCCGCGGCCACCGTCTCGATCACCCCGGCGTTGATGCCGATCAGGTCGTCGCGGCTCATGCCCGGCTTGCGCGGCACGCCGGCGGTCACGATGATGACGTCGCAGCCCTTCAGCGCCGAATAGTCGGTGCCGCCGCTATAGGCCGAATCGAAGCCCTGGATCGGGGCGGACTGGGCGATGTCCAGCGCCTTGCCCTG